>NZ_JBHUXV010000056.1:0-57302 GCF_042669125.1 Streptomyces sp. NPDC057253
CCTTCTGCTGTGCGGGCCACGGGGGGCGGCTCCGCGCGGGCCGCGGGTAGCGGCTCTGTGCCGGCCCCTGGGGGCGGCTCTGCGGGGCCAAGGGGGCGGATTCGTGCGGGTCACGGGGGGTTCCGTGCGAGCCGGGGGGCCGCTCTGTGCGGCTGACGTAGGCGGCTCTGTGCGGGCCAAGGGGGCGGCTCAGTCCAGCAGCGCCAGACTCGCCCGCGCGTACGCCTGCCGGCGGCGCTCGCTCACCAGGAACGACGGGGGTGCGAGATAGGCCACGTCGTGGGCGAGCGAGTCGCCGCGCCGGCGCAGGGTCTCGCGCGCGTCCGCGGTCGTGCCGCAGACCGCGATCGCCTCCAGCATCTCGTCGGTGACCGCGGCGGCCATGGCGTCGGTGTCACCCCGCCGGAAGGCGTCCCGGAGCTCCTCCACGGGCTTCTGCCAGCCGTGGTGCTCCACATAGGGGTCGTACGTCTTCACGGTGAGGTAGAAGGCGATCATGCGGCGGGCGTCCCGGATCGCGCGCTCGGGGTCGTCGTCGTTCACGGCGGTGATCACCCATCCGTGCTCCACGGGCCGCGTCTCCCGCTCGCCGCGCTCTGCTCCGCGGGCGACCGCGGGCCGTACCACCTCGTCCCACCAGCTGCGCGTGAACAGCCCGTGCCCGATGACCCCGTCGGCGACCCGCCCCGCGGCGGCGGCCATCTGCTTGTTGAAGCCGGCGAGCAGGACCGGCACGTCGATGCGGCCGAGGACCGGCGCGCGCACGTCGGCGTCCACACGGTAGAACTCGCCCGCGTAGCGCACCGGCTCGCCGTTCTCGGCGTGCAGCCAGGTCCGTACGGCGCCGACCAGGTCGGCCATGCGGGCCACCGGGCGGTCCGCCTCCACGCCGAACCAGTCGCGGTTGATCCGGTACGCCCCCGAGCCCAGGCCCAGGAACAACCGTCCCGGGGCGTGCTTCCACATACTGCGCAGAGCGGCGGCGTGGGCGTACGGAGTGCGGGCGAACGCGTAGGCGATGGCGGGGCCCACCGTCGCCGTGCGGGTGCAGAAGGCCATCTCCGCGAGGGTCGTATAGGCCTCGTGGTCCACGAACTCGCCACTGCAGAACGTCGTCATGCCGGCCGCCTCCGCTTCGGCGGCGACGGCGGCGCCCTGCCACGGCATCCCGTACTCCATGCCTGGTCCTCCTCATTCCCAACCGTGTCAGACTCATCTAACCTAGTTCACTATGATAGCTCTGTAAGGGCTGGATGTGACAGCGACGTCAGCCGAGGCAAGGGAGAAGGACACGTGAGCAGCAGCGCGCAGCCGGCGGCGCGGGAGGAAGCCTTCGGCGTCCTGACCGAGGCCGCACTGGAGCGGTCCCGCAAGCGGCTGGGCGTGCCGCAGCCACAGCGGAACCCCCCGCACAACTACGAGGTCACCTGGGACGCCGCACGCCACTTCGCCTTCGGCTACGGCGACGACAACCCGCTGTACTGCGACCCCGAATACGCGGCCGGCACGCGCTGGGGCAAGCTCCTCGCCCCTCCGACCTTCCTCTACACGATGGGGGAGGACGCGGCGCCGACGCCCGATCCCGAGACCAAGGCGGTGCTCAAGGGCGACCCGTTCGCCGGGCTGGGGTCGTATCAGGCGGTGATGGAGTTCGAGTGGTGGCGGCCCCTGACCCTGGGCGACCGCTGCCGAGTGCTCCAGGCGCAGGTCGGGGTCGAGGAGAAGAAGTCGAGTTTCGGCGGCCGTACCGCGCATGTCACCAACGACTTCCTCTACGCCGACGGCCAGGGCCGGATGCACGCCGTGCGCCGGGGCACGTGGATCAACGCCGAGCGGCACACCTCGAAGAAGCGGGCCAAGGAGCAGCTGGAGCAGCCGCCCTACACGGCCGAGCAGTTGGCGGAGATCGACGCGGCCTACGCGGCCGAGACGCGCCGTGGCCCCGAGCCGCGCTACTGGGAGGACGTGCGCATCGGCGACGAGCTCCAGCCGCGGGTCAAGGGTCCGCTGACGACCACGGACGTGGTGGTGTGGCATCTCGGCTGGGGCATGCAGCTCACGCCGCCCGGAGCCTTCCGGATCCAGTACCGCACCCGCCGCAAGGCGCCGGGCCTGTATCCCCGGAACGCCCTCAACGTGCCCGACACCGTGCAGCGGCTGCACTGGGAGCCCCACCGCGCCCAGGAACTCGGTCTGCCCACGTCCTACGACTACGGCGGCATGCGGGAGACCTGGCTGGTCCACGCGGTCACCGACTGGATGGGCGACGACGCCTGGCTGTGGAAACTCCGGTGCGAACACCGCAAGTTCAACTACCTCGGCGACACCACGTGGGTGCGCGGGAAGGTCGTAGGCAAGCAGGAGGTGGACGGGCGCCACGAGGCGCACCTGGAGCTCCGGTGCGAGAACCAGCGGGGCCAGATCACGACGCCCGGCACGGCCGTCGTCCTGCTGCCGACCCGGCGTGCTCCACGGGTCGCCCTGCCGCAGCCGCCCGCCGCCGACCTCGACGGCATGGTCCAGCACGAACTGCGGCGATTCCAGGTCACGGACTGACCCTCGGGTCCGGCCCGCGAGCGCGCACAGCGAGGAGTGGAGCGAACGTGATGTCACAGCGAACCATGGCCGACGAGGCTCTGGCGGCGCGTCTGCCGACGACACTGCCCGAGGCCCTGCGGGTCGCCGCCAGGGAGCACGGTCATGTGAGGCTGGTGTTCCACGGGTCCGCTTCCGTCGCCGAGGCCACGGTCGCCGAGATCCACCGGCGTGCCTGTGCTGTCGCCGCGGGCCTCGGGGCCATGGGTGTCGGGCGGGGCGAGGTGGTCGCGGTGCAGCTGCCGCACCGCGTCGAGGAGGCCGTCGCCCACGTGGCCGTGCTCCTGCGGGGCGCGGTGCTCATGCCGCTCGATCTCTCCTGGAGCGCCGCGGAGGTACGTCGTGTGCTGCGGAGCTCCCGGGCGGCCATGCTGATCACCTCGGCCTGGCGCTCCCATGACGTGCTCCGGGTCCGTCATGCCAGGGACGGTCTGCCGCATCTGCGGCACGTCGTCGCGGTCACCGGGACCTGGCCGACAGCGGGGGTTCCCGCCGACGGCCTGGAGTGGGAGACGCTCGAGCGGTTCCGGCCGCTGCCTCCCGAGACGATGTCCCGTGCCGGGGACGCTGCACTGCTCATCCACACCCCGACGAGTCGTGGTGGCCGGTCCCGCGGAGTACTGCACACCCACGCCTCCCTGCGTGCCGAACTGGCCCTGACGGGTGCGGTAGCCGCTGGTGTCGGCCGCCATGTCCACCTGGCCTCGCCCACCTCGGGTGACCTCGCGGGCACCACCGCGCTGCTGCGCGCCCTCGTGACCGGAGTGCGCTCGGTGTTCCTGGAGCGCTGGGACTCCGTCACCGCGCTGCGGGCGCTGCACCGGCATCACGTCACCTCGGCGGCGCTGAGCCGCTTTCATCTCGCGGGCCTGCTCGACGCGGCTGCCCGTTCGCGCGACGGCCTCGCCGGGCTGGCCGAGTGCCGGGTGCTCGGAGGGGTCACGCGCGCGGTGGTGGAGGAGGCCGACCGGGCGGGAGTCGCGGCCTACGGCGGCTACGGCCGTGCGGAGCACCCGACCATCGCCCTGGGGTCCCCGCGTGACGCGCTGCACCTGCGGAGCGCCGGCACGGGGCGCCTGCTGCCGGGCAACGAGGTGAGGATCGTGGACGCCGCCGGCGAGGAGGTCCCCGCGGGACGGGAGGGCCACATCCTCAGCAGGGGGCCGGCGCTGTTCCAGGGCTACCTGGAGCGGTTCGCCGAGCCGCTGACGGCTGACGGCTGGTTCCCGACCGGCGACCGTGGCGCGCTCGACTCCGACGGACGGCTCCGCATGACCGGTGTGTTCCAGCCGGAAGGGGCCGCAGATGCCGCGTGAGAGGCCGCCCCACCGGTCGCACGGCGCCTTTGACCCCGGCTTCTGAGCCACAAGCGATACCTGACATAGGTTACTAGGTGAGCTGGCGCGGGTTATGGTGGACCTCAGCCGCTCTCCTTCACCCCCAAGGAGATCTTCATGCACATCGAGGGAACGTCCGCGCTGGTCACGGGTGGCGCGTCCGGTCTCGGGCTCGGCACCGTCAAGCGGCTCGCCGCGGCCGGCGCCCATGTGGTCATCGCCGACCTGCCCTCCTCGCCGGGGAAGGGCATCGCCGAGGAACTGGGCGAGCGCGTGCGCTTCGTGCCCACGGACGTGACCGACGAGGACCAGTTCCGCGACGCCGTCACGGCCGCGGGCGAGAAGGGCCCGCTGCGCGTCCTGGTGCACTGTGCCGGGATCAACCACACCCTGCGGGTGGTCGACCGGGACGGCCGGCCCGGGGAGCTCGCCGGCTTCGAGAAGGTCGTCAAAGTCAACCTCGTGGGCTCCTACAACGCCCTGCGGCTGGGCGGCGCGGCCATGGCGCGGACCGAGCCCGTGGACGGCGAACGGGGAGTCATCATCCTCACCGCGTCCGTGGCGGCGTACGAAGGGCAGATCGGGCAGATCGCCTACAGCGCCTCCAAGGGAGCCGTGGTGGGCATGACGATCGTCGCCGCCCGTGACCTGGCCGGCCGCAACATCCGCGTCAACACCATCGCCCCCGGTCTGATGAAGACCCCGCTCTTCGACGCCCTGCGGGAGGACGTCCAGGAGTCGCTCGCAGCGACCGTGCCGAACCCCAGACGCTTCGGCACACCCGACGAGTACGGCCGGACGGCACAGTTCCTGATCGAGAACGCGTACGTCAACGGCGAGACCCTCCGCCTCGACGGGGCCATCCGCATGGCGCCCCGCTGACCCCCAGGCCGACCCAGCAAGGAGACCACCGCGCCATGTCCGACGAGGTACTGGTCGAGCACGCCGCCGGCGTCACGCTCATCACCATCAACCGCCCCCAGGCCCGCAATGCCGTCAACCGTGCCGTCAGCGAAGGCGTCGCGGCGGCTCTCTACGAGTTCGATTCCCGCAAGGACCTGACCGTCGCCATCATCACCGGGGCCGGCGGCACCTTCTGCTCCGGCATGGACCTCAAGGCGTTCGTGGCCGGGGAGAAGATGGCGTTGGAGGGCCGCGGCTTCGCCGGCATCACCCGCAGGCCCCCGCGCAAGCCCGTGATCGCCGCGGTCGAGGGGTACGCCCTGGCCGGCGGCTGCGAGATCGTCCTCGCCTGCGATCTGGTCGTGGCCGCCGAGGACGCCAAGTTCGGCATCCCCGAGGTCAAGCGGGGCCTGATCGCCGGAGCGGGCGGGCTGTTGCGGCTGCCCAGGCGGATCCCCTATGCCGTGGCCATGGAACTCGCCCTCACCGGTGACTTCCTCGGCGCCTCCGACGCCCACCGCCACGGCCTGGTGAACCGGGTGACCGAGCCGGGCAAGGCCCTGGAGGGCGCCCGGGAACTTGCGGCGCGCATCGCCGCCAACGGGCCCCTGGCGGTCGCCGCCACGAAGGAGATCATCGTTCGCTCGGCCGACTGGTCCGCGGACGAGGCGTTCGACGAGCAGGCCGTGATCATGACTCCGGTGCTCGAGTCCGTCGACGCGCGCGAGGGTGCGATCGCGTTCGCGGAGAAGCGTCCGCCGGTGTGGCGCGGCGAGTAGAGACACCGATACTGAGACGAGGAGCAGCAATGGAGCTGGCTGGTGGAGTGGCCCTGGTCACGGGCGGCGCCGGGGGACTCGGCGAGGCGACGGTACGGCGGCTGGCCGCGGCCGGTGCCAAGGTGGTCGTCGCCGACCTCGCCGACGAACGCGGCGAGGCACTCGCCAAGGAACTCGGTGACGACGCGGTCTTCGCCCACACCGATGTCACCGACGAGGACAGCGTCCTCGCGGCACTCGAGGTCGTGCGGGGCCTGGGCGAGCTGAGGGTCGCCGTCAGCGCGCACGGCGGCCCGGTGGCGCACGCCCGGGTGCTGGACCGCGACGGCAACCCGTACGCGCTGGACCTGTTCAAGCGCACCGTGGACGTGTACCTCACGGGCACCTTCAACGTGCTGCGCCTGTCCGCCTCGGCGATGGCGAAGAACACGCCCAACGAGTCCGGCACCCGCGGTGTGGTGATCAGCACCGCCAGCATCGCCGCGTTCGAGGGGCAGATCGGTCAGTCCGACTACAGCGCGGCCAAGAGCGGCGTCGTCGGCCTGGGCTTGGTCGCCGCCCGCGACCTGGCGGCCGTCGGCATTCGCGTCATGACCATCGCTCCGGGCACCTTCTTCACCCCGGCCTTCCGCATGCCGGAGGAGCAGGCGCAGGAGACCTGGGGTGCAAAGGTCCCGTTCCCCCAGCGCATGGGGCGGCCCGAGGAGTACGGCGCCCTCGTCCAGCACATCGCCGAGAACGACTACCTCAACGGCGAAGTGATCCGCATCGACGGCGCCCTGCGCTTCGGCCCGAAGTGAGGTCGGCGACGATGAGCACGGCAGCCGAAGAGCTCCGGGCCTACCTGGACGGGATCGCCCCCGCCCTGCACCGGGCCTGGCCCGACAACCGGTCCTTCGCGGCCCGGCTCGCCTGGCAGCGGGCCCTCCACCTGGGCGGCTGGGCGGCCCCGCACTGGTCCGTCGAGGACGGTGGCCGTGGCCTCGGCATCGTGGACCGCCTGGAGTGCGACGCGGAACTCGCCCGCGCCGGGGCCCCCGACATCGCCGGCGTCTTCGGCATCAAGAACGTCGGCCCGACCATCTCCCGCTTCGGCACCCCCGAACAGCGCGCCTGTCTGCCCCGGATCCTGTCCACGGAGGAGATCTGGTGCCAGGGCTTCAGCGAGCCCGACGCGGGCAGCGACCTGGCGTCCCTGCGCACCCGGGCGGAGCCCGACGGCGACGGCTTCCGGATCAACGGCCAGAAGGTGTGGACCTCGGACGGCATGCGGGCCACGCACTGCATGCTGCTGGTGCGCACGGACCCCGCGGCCCGGCCGCACCAGGGCATCTCGGTCCTTCTGGTCCCGCTGGACACGCCCGGCATCGAGCGCCGCCCGCTGCGCCAGATCACCGGCGAGTACGACTTCGCCGAGCTGTTCTTCACCGACGTGCACGTCCCGGCGAGCGCCCTGCTCGGTCCGCTCCACGAGGGCTGGCGCGTCACCATGACGACCCTCGGCCACGAACGGGCCGGCGTCGTCGAACTCGCCAACTCCCTTCAGCGCGAGGTGAAGAAGGCGGTGGCCGGCTTCCCGGACGGGGTCGCCGACCCCGTACTGCGCCAGGAGCTGGCCCGGCGCTACGTCGAGGCCCGCGTCCTCGGGCTGCTCGGCCGGGACGTGCTGCGCGCCCTGAGCGCCGGGGAGGAGCCCGGCCCCGCACAGTCCGTCATCAAACTCGGCTGGAGCCGGACCACCCAACGTCTCGGCGAAACCCTGCTGGAGGCCGCGGGCCCCGCCGCCATCGCGGCCGGTAACGGTCCCGAGGTGCACCGCTTCCTGCGAGGACGCGCCTCGACCATCGCCGCGGGCACCACCGAGGTCATGAAGAACATTCTGGCCGAACGCGTCCTCGGCCTCCCGAAGGGATGAGTGCCGTGAGTGACCGCAACGACGGGCACGACGACCTGCGCAAAGTCGTCCGTGCCTTCCTGGAGAACGCCTCGCCGAGCAGCGAGGTGCGGCGGCTGATCGGGACCGACGAGGGATACGACCCCGAGGTCTGGCACCGGCTCGCGGACGAACTGGGCCTGGTCGGCCTGATCGTCCCCGAACGTTTCGGCGGCGCCGGCGCCGGCCTGCCCGAACTCGCCGTCGTCATGGCCGAGATGGGCCGCACGCTGCTGTGCTCCCCCTACCTGTCCTCGGCGGTGCTCGCGCCCGCCGCGCTGCTGGAGAGCGGTGACGAGGCGGCCTGCGCCGAGTTCCTCCCCGGGATCGCGGACGGCTCGACGATCGCGACCCTCGCCGTGGCCGAGGGCAACTCGGACATCCGTGACCTCGACGCCGTGTGGACGACCGCGCGGGCGGACGGAGACCGGTATCTGCTCCACGGAACCAAGGAGCGGGTCACCGACGGCAGCACCGCGGGGCTCGTGCTGACGGTCGCCCGCACGGACAAGGGTCTCTCCCTCCTCGCCGCCGATCCGGACGCGGTGGAACGCGAGCCGCTGCCCGCGCTCGACCCCACCCGCAAGCTGGCCCGTCTCCACTTCGACCGGACTCCCGCCCGGCTGATCGGCACCGAGGGCGGCGCCGCCGCCGCGGTCGCGAGGGTGCTCGACCTGGCGGCCGTCGCCCTCGCCGCCGAACAGGCGGGCGGGGCCGAGCGATGCCTGGAGCTGTCCGTCGAGTACGCCAGGACCCGCGAGCAGTTCGGACGGCCGATCGGATCCTTCCAGGCGATCAAGCACAAGTGCGCCGACATGCTCTACGAGGTGGAGTCGGCGAAGGCCGCCGCCCAGGACGCTGCACGCCTCTGGTCGGACCGGGACGCGAGCGAGCGGGGCCTCGCGGCTTCGGTCGCACGGGCGTACTGCTCCGAGGCCTATGCCCATGCCGCCGCCGAGACCGTCCAGATCCACGGCGGCATCGGCTTCACCTGGGAGCACGACGCCCACCTCTACCTGCGCCGGGCCACGTCCTCGACGCACCTCCTCGGCAGCACCTCCTGGCACCTCGAACGGGTCGCCGCGGAGATCGGCCTCGTCCCCACCGCCTGAGCCCCGGCAACCCCTAGACCCCGAGGAGGCCTGATGCCCGGCGCCACGGCACAGCACACCGCCACGCCGCCCGCCCAGGCGGCACCCTGGAGCGTGCGACTCGCGCGGTTCCTGGAAGCCCACGCGGGCCGGCCGCCGCGCGACCGGACCGAGCGCCTGGCCTGGGCCCGTGCCTTCCACGCCGACCTGGTGGAGGCCGGTCTCGCCGCCCCCGGCCGGCCCGCCGAGGCCGGCGGAATGGAACTGGACCTGGCCGACGGCCGCCCGCGCTCCGAAGCACCCCTGCGGGCTGTCGTTCATCGTGGCGCCCACCCTCATCATCGGCGCCGGCATCTCGTACCTGCTCATCCCGATGCGGAGCGAGGGCATCACCGTACGTCCCCTGAAGGACATCAGCGGCGGAACGCACTTCTCCGAGGTGTACCTCGACGAGGTGCGCGTGCCGGTGAGCAACCTCGGTACGGGTCCTCGCCACAGCCGCCGTGCCCTCGACGCCGTGCTGGAGGGCCGGGACCCCGGGCCCGCGGCGTCGGTCAACCGGCTGGTGCGCGCGGAGTTCGACCAGCGTCTGCACGAGGTCGCACTGCGGGTCCTCGGATCGGACGCCGTGCTCGGCCAACGCGAGCCGACCGCCCCGGAGGGCGGACGATGGACGTACGGGTATCTGATGAGCCGTTCCTCGACCATCGGGGCCGGCACCGGGAAGATCCAGCGCAACACCCTCGCCGAGAAGGTCCTTGGCCTGCCCTCGCGGAGGAAGGAAGCACGATGACGCCACCGGATACGAGCAAGCTGCCGGACTTCGGCACGATCCTCGCGGAACTGGGCGACGACCACGTCCTGACGGTGACCCTCAACCGGCCCGAGAAGCTGAACGCCTTCAACCAGCAGACCCTGGACGACTTCTCCGCCCTGTGGCGGTACGCCGCCGACGAGGACGCCGTGCACGTGGTCGTGCTCCAGGCGGAGGGGGAGCGGGCCTTCTGCACCGGCGTCGACGTGGTCGAGGGCATCGAACGGCACACCAACCCCTTCAGCGACCTCGATCCCGGCACCAGCCTGTCACCCAAGCTGAACCGGTGCTGGAAGCCCCTGGTGTGCGCGGTGCACGGCATGGTGGCGGGTGGAGCCCTCTACTGGCTGAACGAGGCCGACATCATCGTCGCCGCCGAGGACGCCACGTTCTTCGACCCCCACACCACGTACGGCATGGTCGCGGCCCTGGAACCCATCGGACTCGTACGCCGCATCCCCCTCGGGGAGGTCCTGCGGATGGTGCTGCTCGGCAACGACGAGCGGATGTCCGCGCGCCGGGCACTCGAGATCGGCTTCGTCAGCGAGGTCGTGGCGGGCGACCGACTGCGGGAGCGAGCACACGAGCTGGCCGCACTGATCGCGGCCAAGCCGCCCGTGGCCGTCCAGGGCAGTATCCGGGCCATCTGGGAGTCCCTGGACACCGGACGGAGCCAGGCACTGGCCACGGGTCTCGCCTACACCCAGATCGGCAATCCCGTCGGCAAGGCGCAGGTCGACCGCCAGGCCGTCAAGAAGCGGAAGTACGAGGTGCGGTGATGACCGCCGACGCGGAGATCGAGAAGGAACTGCGGGAGTCACTCGGCGCACTGCTGCGCCGAGGGACTCTGCGACCTGGAGTCGGCGTCCGCGCTGGCGGACGGCGGCGGGGACCGACGAGGCCGCGGCCTGGCTGCGCCGCATGGCGGGTGAGGGCACGCTGACGGGAACCGTCCCCGTGGTCGCCGACGCGCCGTGCGCGGCCGTGTTCCTGGTCGCCGCCGAGACGACGGCGGGCTCCGCGCTGTTCTCGGTGGAACCACAGGATGGGTGCGTGACGAAACCCGTGGAGGCGCTGGATCCGACGCGTCCGCTGGGCGCCCTCCTCCTGGCGGACTGCCCGGCCTCCCTGGTGGCCGGACCGGACGAGTTCGACGACGCTCTGCGGGCCGCCGAACGGGCGGTCCTCGTGCTCCTCGCTGCCGCCGGGACCTTGCCGTCGCCTACGCCACGACCAGGCACCAGTTCGGCCGTCCCATCGGCTCCTTCCAGGCCGTCTCGCACCGCTGCGCGAACATGCTGATCGCGGTGGAATCGGCGCGGGCCCTGGTCGCCGCGGCGGCCGGCGCACTCGACGATCCCGGGCCGGACACCGACACCACCGTGTGCCTGGCCGCCGCCGAGGCACTGGAGACCGCGGTCGCCGTCGCGCAGGGCTGCCTTCAGGTGCACGGCGGCACGCGCTTCACCTGGGAGCACCCGGCCCATCGCTACGACCGGCTGCGGGAGCGGGCGGCGGTCGATCTGCTCGCCACGGCGTAGGCCGGGGGACCGGCCGCGCTGTGGTCAGGAGCCCGGGATTCGGCGACCGCCGCCCGTGTCCGCCGGGGTCGGAGATGGTTACCCTGGTCGTCCCGCCTCTGCCCTGCGGGATCGTTCAAGAGGAGGCCGCCCCGTGCCCACGCAGTCCGCGGAGCGTGAGCGGATCATCAAGGCGGCCTACCGCTGTCTGGCCGAGGCCGGAGGCGCGGGCGCCTCGGTGGGGGACATCCTGCGCACCGCCGGGCTCGGTACCCGAGCCTTCTACCGGCATTTCGACTCCAAGGACGACCTGCTGCTCGCGATGTTCCGGCGGGACAGCGAACGGCTGCTCTCCGAGCTGCAGAGCGCCGCGGCGAGTGCGGCCACGCCTGTCGAGGCGCTCCAGGGCTGGATCGAGGCCATGCTGCGCCTGACCTCGGAGGCACGCCGGCGCCAGCACGTGCGCATCCTCTCCTCCGAGGGGGCCCAGCGCGCCACCGGGTACACCGCGGAGCGGGCCCGGGCGGCGGCCGGGCAGGAGGCGGCCCTGGCGCAGATCCTGCACCGAGGGCGCCAGGACGGATCGTTCCCGTGGACCGAGCCCGAGTCCGACGCCCGGTTCATCCGAGCGGTCATCGCCCAGGCGTTCGACGAGCAGATGGCGGCGACGGCGGCCATGAGCGCGACCGAGGCCGCCGCCCGGGTACGCGACTTCGTACTGCGGGCGCTGGGGGCGGCGGCACCGGCTGTCGCCGCCGAGCCGCAGGAGCGCTGACCTTCGTACCCGGTGGCGAAACGTCAGATGCCGTCCTGTCACTGCGGTTCGGGGGGCGAGGGCAGACTCGGGAAGACCAGGCCCTCGGGGCAGACGGGCGGGTAGGTGTCCGGTGCGTACGGCACGCTGTACTCGTGCACGCCCGAGCCGGCCTCGAACACGTCGGTGCCGTCCGGCAGATGGACCTCCGCCGTGGTGTTGGGCGGGATCTCGATCCGCAGGTCGAAGACGCCGTCCTTGAGTGTCCAGCCCGCCGAGGCCCTGCCGTACGGCGTCTCGTGCTCCGTCCTCGCCCACGACAGCTCGCCGCCGGGACGTGGCCGTACGGTGAGGCGACGGTAGCCGGGGGACGCCGGCGCCAGTCCGGCCACCACCCGGTGGAGCCAGTCCGCGACCGCGCCCAGGGCGTAGTGGTTGAACGAGGTCATCTCGCCGGGGTTGATGGTGCCGTCCGGGAGCATGCTGTCCCAGCGTTCCCAGACGGTCGTCGCGCCCATCGTGACCGGGTAGAGGAACGACGGGCAGGTCGTCTCCAGCAGCAGCCGGTAAGCGAGTTGCACCTCGCCCACGTCGGTCAGCGCGTCGTTGACCAGCGGTGTGCCGACGAATCCGGTGCCGATGTGGTAGCCGCCCATGTGCACCAGCTCGGCGAGCCGGGTGCCCGCGCGGGTGCGTTGGGTCTCGCTCAGCAGGCCGAAGCGCAGTGCCAGAGCGTAGGCGGTCTGGGCGTCGCTACTGATGCGGCCGTTGGGCGAGACGTACTCCGCCGCGAACGCCTCCCGCACCTGCTCGGCGAGCGCCGTGTACTTCTTCGCGTCGTCCGTCCTGCCCAGCACCTCGGCCACCTGGGCGACGACCTGGGCCGAGCGTGCGAAGTGGGCGGTGGCGACCAGATGGCCGTCCGTCCTCGCGTCGCCCGGCCGGTCCGGCGGTGCGCTCGGGTCCAGCCAGTCGCCGATCTGCCAGCGGTCCGTCCACAGCAGGTCGTCCCCGGCCAGTTCGTGGACCCGGTCGACCCAGGCCGTCATCCCCTCGTAGTGCCGTTCCAGGAGATCCACGTCGCCGAACCGCTCGTACAGCGCCCAGGGCGCCAGCGTGACGACATCGCCCCACACCGCGAGCGCCGCGTTGCCCATGCCCGGGTCGGGCACGGTCAGCGGAGGTGTCCGCTCGGGGAAGGAGAGCTGCTCGGCGGAGACGTCCCGCAGCCACGAGGCCAGGGTGCCCGAGCAGTCGTAGAGGTAGGCGGCGGTCGGGGCGAAGACCTGGAGGTCGCCGGTCCAGCCGAGGCGTTCGTCGCGCTGGGGGCAGTCGGTGGGGACGTCGAGGAAGTTGCCGCGCATGCCCCATACGACGTTCTGGTGCAGCTGGTTGACGAGCGGGTGCGAGCACTCGAACCAGCCGGTGCGTGCCATGTCGCTGTGCACCACGACCGCGGTCAGGTCGCCCGGCTCCAGTGTGCCCGGCCAGTTGTCGACCTGCGCGTACCGGAAGCCGTGGAAGGTGAACGACGGCTCCCAGGTGGTCGCCGCGCTCTCCGTGCCCGCCGTGATGTAGCGGTCCTCGGCCTTCACCAGACGCAGCGGGCGTAGTCCCAGCTCACCGTCCTCCAGTACTTCCGCGTGCCGAAGGACGATCTCCGTGCCGGCCGGTCCCTTCGGGCGGAGGCGGATGCGGCCCACCAGGTTCTGGCCGAAGTCGACCAGGGTCTTCCCGCTCGGCGAGGTGAACACCTTGACCGGTTCGACCAGTTCCGTGCGGCGCATGGGCGGTCCCACGGGGGCCACCAGCCGGCTGCGGTCCAGCGGGGCCACCGGCGCGAGGGCCCAGCCGGAGTCGTCGTATCCGGGGGCGGTCCAACCCGTGGGTTCCAGGCGGGCGTCGTAGACCTCACCGTCGTAGATGCTCGCGCTGCGCACCGCGCTGGGCGCCGTCCGCCATCCCTCGCCGGTACGGACCACCTGCGAGCTGCCGTCGGCGTACGCGATCTCCAGCTGGACGAGCAGGGCGCTGCGGTCTCCCCAGATGTCGCGCTTGCCGCCGCCGAACCCGATACGGCCCCGGAACCACCCCTCGGCCACCAGCGCGGCCAGCGCGTTGGGGCCTTCGCGCAGAAGGCCGGTCACGTCGTGGGTCTCGTAGCGCAGCCGGTGGCGGTAGCTGGTCCAGCCGGGGGCCAGCACATGGTCGCCGACCACCGCGCCGTTGAGGCGCAGTTCATGGGCGCCGTGCGAGGACACATACAGACGCGCCTTCGAAACGTCCCTGCCCACCCGGAACTCGTTCCGGAAGGCCGGGACCGGGTCACCCTCGCCCAAGTGCTCCTGGGTGGTGATCAGTTCGGCCGTCCAGTCGTCCGGGGCGAGCAGTCCGGCCTCGACCGTGTGTGGTTCGCTCCACTCGGTGGCGGTCCCGTTCCGGTCCCACGCCCTGACTTGCACCTGCCTGCGTTCCCTTGAGGCCAGCGGGGTTCCGGGCCAGTCCACGAGCTGTGACTCGGAGCTCTCGATGCGGCCGCTGGTCCAGGCCTCGGTCGTGTCCCGTGGGCTGTCGCCGACCTGGACCTCACGGATCTCGTAGGCGCTCTGGTACCAGCCGGAAGCCGGGGTGGCGGTGCCGGCGAAGCGCCAGGAGAGCCGGGGGCTGGCCTCGCCGATGCCGAAGGGTTCACGATGATGCTCGAAGCGCAGGTCGACGATGCGCAAGGGATCCTCCAGAGGTCCGCTGATACGATTCAGTATTACCAGAGCGGGGCCCGGACGTACCCTGTCCGGCTGGACGAGGACACGCTGGGACTGCGACAGGACGGAGTTTCTACGGTGGCTGCGAAGAGCCGGGTGACCGCGACGGATGTGGCCCGGGAAGCGGGTGTCTCGCAGACGACGGTCAGCTATGTGCTGAACAACGTAACCCACCAGAAGATCTCCGAACAGACCCGGCAGCGCGTCCTCGCGGCCGTGGCCAGGCTCGGCTACTCCCCGTCGGCCGCCGCCCGCACCCTGCGCAGGGGCCGCAGCGACATCGTTCTCCTGATCCTTCCCGACGTGCCCATCGGGCCTGCCGTGGCCGAGATGATGGAGCGTGTCAGCGACGATCTGGAGCGGCACGGTCTGACCGTGATCAGCCGCCGTGACAAGGGGCACACCACCATCGCGGGGCTGTGGCGCGAGCTGATGCCGGCCGCCGTGGTCAACTACGCGGCGGCCGTCTCGCCGGAGGACCTGGCGGAGATGGACGCGGCCGGCATCCACACGGTCGGCACGCGTCTCGATCCCGTCGGCGAGGACCCTTTCTCGCTGTCCCAGATCCGGGTCGGTCGTCTCCAGGCCGGGCATCTCGCGGGGCGGGGTCACCAGCGTCTCGGGTACGCGGCGCCGGACGATTCCCGGGTGCAGTACCTCTACGACCTGCGGCTCGACGGTGTGCGCCAGGGCTGCGCCGAGGCCGGGCTCGAACCGCCCGTGGTCTATGAGGTACCGCTGGAGACCGGGGCGGCGACGGACGCCGTCCGCGCCTGGCACGGTGCGGGAATCACGGGGATCTGCGCCTACAACGACGAGGTGGCGTTCGCGCTGCTCGCCGGCGCACGGGCGGCGGGGCTCACGGTCCCGGGGGACCTGGCGGTGATCGGGGTGGACAACATCCCGCTGGCGCGGTTCGCCGCACCGCCGCTGACCACGGTCGACCAGCACGTCGGCACGATCGCCGCGGCTCTCACCTCCGAGGTCCTGGGCGGGATCGAGGTGTCGCCCGTGGTGGGCAGGAGCGGGTCCCGGCCGCCCAGGGCGCCGCGCGCCGAGGCCGTGGCGCTCGTGGTGCGCGACTCCGCCTGACGGGTCCTGCCGGGGGCGGCGGCGGGGTGGCACGGACTCCGGCCGTCGCCGCCGATCGCCACGTTAAACCCGCGTTTCCGAGGGCTGACTAAAACGTTTCAATCAACCTCTTGTGCTCTGTCGCGGCCGGAGCTACCTTACCGAAAAGCGTCACCCATACGTATCAGTGGCGTGAATTCGACGCTCTGTTTCTGGCTTCGGGTTGTCATCACCCGCTCCCAGCCCTCCTCACGATTCCGGGGAAACACATGTCTGTTCCTCTTCCGGAGGGGCGCCTCGGCGCTCTCTCCCTGGAGCAGAAGGTCAGGCTCCTCACCGGTGCCGACTTCTGGTCGCTCCATCCCGAACCCGCCGCGGGTCTTCGCCGTCTCGTGGTCTCGGACGGCCCGGCCGGGGTGCGCGGCGAGGTCTGGGACGAGCGCGACACGTCGGCCAATGTGCCCTCACCGAGCTCCCTGGCCGCCACCTGGGACGAGGACCGGGTCAAGGCCGTCGGCGGGCTGCTGGCCGCCGAGGCGAGGCGCAAGGGCGTGGACGTCCTGCTCGCACCCACCGTCAACCTGCACCGGAGCCCTTACGGCGGGCGCCACTTCGAGTGCTTCAGCGAGGACCCGCTCCTCACGGCCCGTATCGGCGTGGCGTATGTGCGCGGCCTCCAGGAAGCCGGAGTCGGCGCTACCGCCAAGCACTTCGTCGCCAACGACTCCGAGACCGAACGCATGACGCTGGACGCGCAGGTGGATGAACGGACACTGCGCGAGCTGTATCTCGCTCCCTTCGAGGCGCTGGTCCGCGAAGCCGGGGTGTGGGCGGTGATGGCGGCGTACAACAAGGTCAACGGCACGACGATGACCGAGAGCCCCCTGCTGCGCGACGTCCTGAAGGAGGAGTGGGGCTTCGACGGGGTCGTCATGTCCGACTGGTTCGCGACCCGCTCCACCGAACAGGCGGGGGCCGGCGGGCTCGACCTGGTCATGCCGGGTCCGCTCGGCCCCTGGGGCGACGCCCTGGTCACGGCCGTACGGGAGGGGAAGGTCGCGGAGGCCGCCGTCGACGACAAGGTGCTGCGCATCCTGCGGCTGGCCGCGCGGACCGGTGCGCTGGACGCAGCACCGGGCACGGACCGGACCCCGCCCGCATACGGTGCCGACGAGATCGCCGCGGAGCTGCGCGCGGCGGCTGCCGCCGGAACCGTGCTGGCCAGGAACGACGGCGTCCTGCCGCTGACGCCCTCCGGCGTCGGCCGGATCGCCGTGCTCGGCCCGAACGCCCGCACCGCCAGGACCCTCGGCGGCGGCAGCGCCACCGTGTTCCCGCCGTACACCGTCTCCCCGCTGGACGGCATCAGGGCGGCCGTCGAGGCCGACACGGAGGTGACACACGCGGTCGGCGTGGTCCCGCACACCCGAACGCCGATCGCCGCCGCCCCCTGGATGGAGGTGGCGGAGATCCGCTACCTCGACGCGGACGGCGAACTGCTGGGCGTCGAACGGCGCCGGGCCGGTGCCTTCAACTGGATCATGGGCGGGCACCCCGACGGCGTCACCCTCGACGGCGTCGCCGCGCTGGAGGTGAGCTTCCTGCTGCGGGCCACCGATCCCGGCACCTATCTCGTGGGCTCCTCCGGTCTCGGCCGCCACCGGCTGCTGGTCGCGGGCGAGGAGGTCTACGACGTGGACCTCGTCCTGCCGCCGGGCGCGGACATGGTGGTCGGCATGCTCACCCCGCCCCAGCACACCCACCCGGTCGAGCTGGCGGCGGGGGAGTCCGTGGCGGTCACCCTGGTCCACCAGGTCGGCACGGGCCGGAACCAGGACGGCGGCGATGTGGGCACCAACGTCCAGATCAACATCGAGCCGCCGCACGGAACCGACGAGCAGGAGATCGCGCGGGCCGTGGCGCTGGCCGCGGAGGCCGATGTCGCCGTCGTCGTGGTCGGCACCAACGAGGAAGTCGAAAGCGAGGGGTTCGACCGTACCGGCCTGGCACTGCCGGGACGACAGGACGAACTGGTCCGCCGGGTCGCGGCCGTCAATCCGCGCACCGTCGTCGTGGTCAACTCCGGCGCTCCGGTGCTGCTGCCGTGGGCGGACGAGGTCGCGGCCGTCCTGCTGGCCTGGTTCCCCGGCCAGGAGTTCGGCAACGCGCTCGCGGACGTGCTGTTCGGGCTGACCGAGCCGGGCGGGCGGCTGCCCACCACCTGGCCGCTCGCGGAGGGCGGCCATGAGGCGACGCAGCCGGTCGACGGCGTCCTGCGCTACGACGAGGGCCTGGCCGTCGGGCACCGGGGCGGAGCCGCCGCCCGCTACCCGTTCGGGCACGGACTGTCGTACGCGACCTGGGAGTTCACGTCCGCAGAGCTGTGCGGCAGGCCTCGGAGCGACGAGGTCGACATCGACGTGCATCTGACCAACACCGGCGGCCGCCCCGGCCGGGAGGTCGTCCAGGTGTATGCGAGCCGCGCCATGGGTTCGGTCACCCGCCCCGTGCGCTGGCTGGCCGGCTTCGCGGCCGTCGAGGCGGCACCGGGCGAGCACGTCACCGCTCGCGTGACCGTACGGCGCAGGGCCTTCGAGCACTGGGACACCGAGGCCGGCGGGTGGGCGCTGGAACCCGGTGAGTTCCAGCTGGAGATCGGTTCCTCGTCCACGGCGCTGCCCCTCGGTCTGTCCGTTTCCTTCCCTTCAGTCCACTGATCCGCCTCATCGCGATTTCTCGCGCCCAGGCTCCTCGGATCCCCGTGATCCGGGCGGGCCGCCACATGCAAAGGAGCATCCCATGGTGAACATGGACCGGCGTACCTTCGGCAGAAGCCTGCTCGGACTCGGCTTCGGTGCCGCGCTGATGGGCACCACCTCGGCCTGCACCAGCGCGGGCACCGGCAGCTCGGGCGGGGGCAGCACGGGGTCGAAGACCCTGACCCTCGCCGTCGACCAGGAGATCGCCTCCCTCGACCCCGCCAAGCAGCAGAGCGGTTCCTCCGTCGTCCAGGTCTGGCAGGCATGCTTCGACACCCTGCTGCGCTACGAGGCCGACGGCTCGATCTCCCCCAACGCGGCCGAGAGCTTCACCTTCAACAAGGAGAAGACCGAGCTGACGCTGAAGCTGCGCCAGGGCATGAAGTTCACCGACGGCACCGCCGTGGACGCCCAGGCGGTCAAGGCGTCGCTGGAGCACATGAAGTCCGGCGGCGGCTCCGACGCCAGTCGCCTGGCTGGCGTCACGGTCACCGTCAAGGACGCGGCCACCGTGGTCCTGACGACGCAGAAGCCGACCGGTCTGCTGCCGACGTTCCTCTGCCTGGCCCCCGGCATCCTGGCGAGCACCGCCTCGCTCAAGGCCTCCGACCGCGACACCAGGCCGGTCGGCTCGGGTCCCTACAAGCTGGACGCGGCGGCGACCACCTCCGGCTCCACGTACACCTTCGTCCGCAACCCCGACTACTGGAACAAGGCGGCGTACCCGTACGACAAGGTCGTCATCCGGCAGATGACCGACATCACCGCCCGCCTCAACGCGCTCAAGTCCGGACAGGTTAACGCCGGGCTGATCAGCTCGCAGACGAAGACGGAGGCGCAGAGCTCCGGACTGACCGTGCTCCAGAACTCGGTGAACTGGGCCGGGCTCTTCCTCAGCGACCAGCAGGGCAAGGTCATCCCCGCCCTCAAGGACGTCCGGGTCCGCCGCGCGATCAACATGGTCTTCGACCGGCCGGCGATCCTGAAGTCGCTCTTCCAGGGCAACGGCACGGCCACCAACCAGATCTTCAACAACAAGAGCGACGCCTACCTGCCCGGCCTGCTGGACTACTACGCCTACGACGTGGCGAAGGCGAAGGCGCTGATGAAGGAGGCGGGGTACGAGAAGGGCTTCTCCTTCGACCTGCCGGCCATCACCGGTCTCGACTTCGCCAACCCGATCATCGTCCAGCAGCTGGCCCTGCTGAACATCAAGGCCAACCAGGTCAAGATCGCGGGCAACCAGGTCATCACAGCGCTGTTCAGTGGCAAGTACCCGATCTTCTACTTCGCCCTCGAGTCGCGGTCCGCGCTGTGGGACATCGTGCAGGCGGTGGCGCCGGACGCGATCTGGAACCTCAACAAGGTGTCGGACCCGCGGCTGCAACCGCTGGTCGAGAAGGCCCAACTGCTCAGCGGTGCCGCCGAGAAGGCGAACGCGCGGGCCATCAACACCTTCCTCGTGGAACAGGCGTGGTTCTGCCCCTGGGTGCTCCCCGCGAACCTCTACGCCACCGACAAGTCCGTGACGGCACAGCCCTTCCTGGGCAGCGCCGCGCCCTACGTGCAGAGCTTCAAGCCTGCCGCCAGCGCCTGACCGGAGGTCTGTTGTGCTCAGGTACGTGGTACGGCAGGTGCTGGCCGGCATCCTGCTGACGTTCGCCGTCACGGCGATCACCTTCGCGCTGGTGTTCCGCGACGGACCAGGTATCGCCCGTCGCGTCCTCGGCCAGAACGCCACACCGGCCCAGGTGCACGCCAAGGTGGTGGAGCTGGGGCTCGACCGGTCCGTGATGGAGCAGTACGCGCAGTGGCTGGGCCATCTGTTCCACGGCGATCTCGGGTCCAGTTTCTTCACCGGGGAGCCGGTCTCGGAGATGCTTCAGACACGGATTCCCGTCACGCTGGCCGTGGTTCTGCTGGCCCTGCTGTTCACCGTCGTCCTGAGCGTCCTCATCGGTGTCACCGCCGCCGTGCGCGGCGGTGCGCTCGACAGGTTCCTCCAGGTGGTCGGGGTCATCGGGGCGGCCGTGCCCAACTTCGTGGTGGCGATCGTCCTCGTCCTCACCTTCGCGATCGCCCTGCCGTGGCTGCCCGCGACGGGCTATGTCTCGCCGGACGTCGATCCGGTGGGCTGGGCGCGTTCGCTGGTGCTGCCGGTCGCCGCCGTGCTCATCGGCTCGGTCGCGGGCGCGGCCCAGCAGCTGCGCGGCGCGGTCATCGACACGCTGAGCCAGGACTTCGTACGGACACTGCGCTCACGCGGGATCAGTGAGCGGGCGATCATCTTCCGCCATGTGCTGCGCAGTGCGGCCGGGCCCGGTCTGACGATCCTCTCCCTCCAGACGATCGCCCTGATGGGCGGCGTCGTGATCATCGAGCGGGTGTTCGCGATGCCGGGCATGGGTCTCCTGGCCAACAGCTCCGCGCTCCAAGGCGACGTTCCGGTCGTCATGGGGTCGGTGCTGTTCACCATCGTGGTCGTGGTCGTCGTCAACATCGCCGTCGACCTGCTGGCCGGCTGGCTCAACCCGAAGGCGCGTCTGTCATGACCGAGACCCCGACCGCACCCGCGTCCGCCGACGCACCCACGAGCGGTACGTCCGCCTTCCGGCGGCTGCTGCGCAATCCCCTGGGCCTGTTCAGCTCGGTGGTGCTGCTGCTGATCGTGCTCTTCGGGCTCGCCTCGCCGTTCTCGCCCCACGACCCGAACACGGCACGGCTGGAACTGACCAACGCCCCGCCGTTCTCCGGGGACTTCGTCCTCGGCGGCGACCAGGCGGGCCGCGACATCCTCTCCCGGCTGATGCACGCCACACTCGGCACGCTGACCGCCTCCCTGGTGGTGCTGGCGGTCTCGCTGGTCCTCGGTGTGGTCACCGGCCTGGTCGCGGGGTACTTCGGCGGCTGGTTCGACACGGTGAGTTCATGGGTGGCCGGCGCGGTCATGGCACTGCCCGGTTTCGTGCTGCTCATCGCCCTGTACACGGTGATCGGCCCGTCGATCCTCACGGCGATGGCGGTGTTCGGGGTGCTGATCGCGCCGTCGTTCTACCGGCTGGTGCGAGGGCTGGTGATCAGTGTGCGGCAGGAGCTGTACGTGGACGCCGCCAAGGTCTCCGGGCTGTCCGAGTACCGGATCATCTCCCGGCACGTCCTGCGGGCGGTCCGGGCGCCCGTCATCATCCAGAGCTCGTTCGTGCTGAGCGCCGGCATCGCGATCCAGGCCGGCCTGGAGTTCCTCGGCCTCGGTGACCCCACGTCCGCGTCCTGGGGCGGCATGCTCCAGGACGCCTTCAACAACCTCTACATCGCGCGGGCCAACGTGATCTGGCCGGCGGCACTGATCTCCCTGACGACGCTCTGCCTGGTGCTGCTGGGCAACGCGCTGCGCGATGTCCTCCAGGCGGGCGGGACACAGGTGCAGCCGCTGCGGGCGTCGGTCGTGACCCGGCTCAGGGCCGAGCACGAGGCGTCGGGAACGGCGCGGCCTGCCTCCTTCGCGGAGGCATCGGCCGACGGCGAGCGGGCGACGGCGCTGCTGACCGTACGGGACCTGGTCGTCGCCTACCCCGTCTCGGGCACCGAGGTGAGGAGCGTCGTCCACGGGGCCAGTCTCGACGTGCGGCGCGGCGAGATCCACGGCCTGGTCGGGGAGTCCGGTTCCGGCAAGTCGCAGACGGCCTTCTCGGTGCTGGGCATCCTGCCGCGCGCGGCGGTCGTCCTGGGCGGTGAGATCACCTTCGACGGTGCCGACCTGCGTGACCCGGCGCGGCTGCGCGAGGTGCGCGGCAAGCGCATCGGCTACGTCCCGCAGGAGCCGATGTCGAACCTCGACCCGATGTTCAGCATCGGCGCACAGCTCACCTACGGGCTGCGCGCGGGGCGGCCCCTGAGCAGGGCGCGGGCCAAGGAAGAACTGCTGGAGCTGCTGGCCCGGGTGGGCATCAGGGACCCGCGGCGCATCTACGACTCGTATCCGCACCAGATCTCCGGCGGGATGGCGCAGCGTGTGCTGATCGCCGGTGCGGTCGCCGCCGGGCCCGACCTCATCATCGCGGACGAGCCGACGACAGCGCTCGACGTCACCGTGCAGGCCGGGGTGCTGGAGCTGATCCGCGAACTCCAGCAGGAACGGAACCTGTCCATGCTCCTCGTGACGCACAACTTCGGCGTGGTGGCCGACATCTGCGACCGGGTGAGCGTGATGAAGGAAGGGCTCGTCGTGGAGACCAATGACACCGAGGCACTGTTCCGGGATCCGCGCGACCCGTACACCCGGATGCTGCTCGCGTCGACCCTGGACGGCTCGGTCGTACGGGAGCCGCTGCGCCTGAACGAGGGGAAGGCCGCCATATGAGCACCGAGAACGTGAGTCCTCTGCTGAGCGTGAAGGACCTGCGGGTCGCCTTCCGGGGCCGAGGGCGACGCGGGGCGGGAGTGGACGTCCTCAAGGGCGTGTCCCTCGACATCCGGCCCGGTGAGACCCTGGGCCTGGTGGGTGAGTCGGGCTCGGGGAAGACGACGGTGGGCCGGGCGATTCTCGGCCTGGCACCGGTGACCGGCGGGTCCATCACCTTCGACGGGGTCGATCTGACGAAGCTGGCACCCGGGGAGCGGCGCCGGGCGGCGGCACAGATCCAGGTCGTCTTCCAGGACCCGTACTCCTCCCTGAACCCCTCGATGACGATCGAGTCGATCCTGTCCGAGCCGCTCCTCGGGCAGGGCAGGCAGGTGGGCAGGGAACGGGTGCGGGAACTGCTGGACCGGGTGGGCCTGCCCGCGGACTCGGGCGGCCGGCTGGCCCGCGAGTTCTCGGGCGGCCAGCGCCAACGCATCGCGATCGCACGGGCCCTGGCGCTGCGGCCGAAGCTGATCATCTGCGACGAGCCGACCAGCGCGCTCGACCTGTCGACGCAGATCAAGGTGCTCGATCTGTTCCTGGAGATCCAGGAAGCCACCGAGTGCGCGTACCTGTTCGTCACGCACGACCTGGCAGTCGTACGGCGGATGAGCCATCGCATCGCGGTGCTGCTGAACGGCGAGATCGTCGAGGAGGGCGACGCCCAGCAGGTCTCCGACCGGCCGGACCACCCCTACACCCGGCAGCTCCAGATGGCGGCGCCGGTCGCCGACCCGGTGCTCCAGCGGCAACGGCGCCTGGCCCGGCGCGAGTTCCTGGAGAAGCAGGACCTTCCCGTCGCCTGAGTTCAGCGGGCGGGCGCGGTTGGACCGTACACGTGTCTTGACGCGCTCTTCGGGCTGCGGTCAGACTCCCCGTAGGTGAAAACGCTGTTTTCGCACCGATCGGAGAGCTGCCGATGGAGTCGCAGGGACATGCGGGAACCGGGCCGCTGGAAGGGCTGCTCGTGGTCGACCTCTCCACGACGCAACCAGGCGCTTTCGCCACGCAGTTCCTCGCGGACGCAGGCGCGGACGTGATCGGTGTCGAACCGCCCGGCGGGAGCCCGCTGCGCTCCCTGACGGCGTGGCCCGCGCTCGCTCGCGGCAGGCGCAGCGTGGTGCTCGACGTGCACGACGAGGCGGATCGCGCCGCCCTCTTCGGACTCGTCGAGCACGCGGACGTGGTCGTGACGACGATGCGGCCCCGGACGGCCGAGCGGCTGGGCCTGGACGGGGAGACCTTGCGGCGCCGCAATCCGCGGCTGGTCAGCGCGTCCGTGACCGGCTGGGGGCCGGGCGGCCCGTGGGCCCGTCTCAAGGGCTACGAGGGGCTGGTCATGGCCAAGTTGGGCATGTTCCACGTGAAGCGGGACATCGTCGCGCGACCCGGCCCCGCCTTCCTGTCCGTGCCGTTCGCGTCCTGGGGGGCCGCTCACACCGCGGTCCACGGGATCCTGGCCGCGCTGCTGGAGCGGGAGAGGAGCGGGCACGGTCAGCACGTGGACGCCGACCTGGTCCGCGGCGTCGGCACGCTGGACACCTGGACGTGGTTCACCGAACTCGTCGGGCTGCGCTGGCCGGAGGCGTACCAGACGGTGGACGCCTACACCCCGGAGGGGGAGCCGCGTTCCCCCATGGTCTACGCACTGCTCGTGGCGCCGACGAAGGACGGCCACTGGCTCCAGTTCGCCCAGCACGGCCCCCGGCTGTTCGCCGCCTTCCTCGCGGAGCTGGGACTGACGCGGATCCTCGACGAGCCCAGGTGGCAGGGTTTCCCGGACCTGCCCACGCAGGAGCTGCGGACGGAGTTCTGGGAGATCATGCTGGGGAAAGTCGGTGAGCGCACCCTCGCGGAATGGCAGCACGTCTTCGACACGAACTGTGACGTCAACGCCGAACTCTTCCGGGCCGGCCCGGAAGTGCTGGAACACCGCCAGCTCACCCACGACGCGCGCGTGACCACGGCGGGCGGCGTGCGACAACCGACGACGCTGGTGCACGCGGGCGGCAGGCCACTGACAGCGGCGGGGCGCGCTCCCTCCCTGGACGAGCACGCCGACGTGGTCCGAACCCTGGGGGCGCCGGCCCGCCCGGCCGTGTCGGGTCATGGGGGCGTCGGCGGTCTGCCCCTGGAGGGAGTGACCGTCCTGGACCTCGGTGTCATGTTCGCGGGCCCGTTCGGGGCCTCGCTCCTTGCCGATCTCGGGGCGAGGGTCGTCAAGGTCGAGCCCCTTGAAGGCGACCTGATCCGCCGGGTGTTCCCCTTCCCCGAGGCGGGCGGGGCCAAGGTGATGCAGGGCAAGGAGAGCATCTGTCTCGATCTGCGGTCGGAGGACGGGCGCGCGATCGTCCTCGAACTCGCCCGCCGCAGCGACGTCGTCCTCCAAGCGTTCCGAGCCGGAGCGGCCGAGCGGGTCGGTGTGGACGCCGCGTCGCTGAAGGCGGTCAATCCAGACCTCGTCTACGTCGACGCCTGCGGTTATGGCGACAGCGGTCCCTATGGGGCGCGCCCCGCGTACGCCCCGTCCATCGGTGCGGCGGGCGGGGTGGCGCTCACCGACGCGCCGCACGCGGGCGTCGAGTCCGACGGTCTGGCGGAACTCAAGTGGAGCGCCATGCAGTTGTACGGCGCCGCCGCGAAGCCCAGCCTCCAGTCCGACGGCCTGGCCGCGCTCGCGGTGGCCTCGGCCGCGCTGCTCGGCCTGCTCGCCCGAGCCCGGGACCGCCCATTGGCCCCTCTCACCACGTCCATGCTCGCCACCGTCACGCACACCCTGCTCGACCGTGTCGTGGACTACGCGGGCCGCCCGGCCTCACCGACGGTCGATGCCGACGGCTGCGGCTTCCATGCTTTGTACCGGATGTACCGGGCCGCCGACGGGTGGGTATTCCTCGCGGCACCGGCGGAGAAGGAGTGGGCGCCGCTGGCCGCCGCACTCGACCTCGCCGACGACGAGCGCTTCCGCACTCCAGCGACGCGTGCCGTGCACGACGTGGACCTCGCGCGGGCACTCGCCGACCTGTTCGCCCGGCGTCCCGCGGCCGAGTGGGAAGAACTGCTCACCGCCTGCGACGTGGGATGTGTCCAGGTGACCGAACGGCCCCCCGAAGTTGTGCTCCAGTCGAACCCGGAGTTGGCCGCCGAGTACGCGGCCACGGCCTGCAGCCCGGTCTTCGGTGAGCACCTGCGCCCCGGGCCCGCCGTCCGCTTCTCCCGGTCCGCCACACAGGCCGGAGGCGGCTGCCTCGCGGGAGAGCACACGGACGCCATCCTGCGCGAACTCGGGTACGGGGACGGAGAGATCGCCTCGCTGCGGGAACGGGGAGTCGTCGGCTGACCGGTGTGGGGCCCGGTCGTGGGTTGACAGGCACGAGGTTCCGGCAGATTATGAAAACGGCATTTTCGATGCAGTGTGCAAATGCGTGAACCCTCACGTCGCCGTCGTCGTGCCTCGCTCAGGGGAGTGGAACCATGGCCATGCCCGGCCTCCCGCGTGAACTGCATCCCCGGCACGGCATCCATGAGCCGACGGCGGGCAGTCCTGCGCGGACGCCGGGATCCGTCCGGCGCACCACCACGATCGACATGCTCAGGCCGGCCGGTCTGGACGGCCCGCTCGTCCTGGTCGGCGCGGGGCGCGATCTGTGCACCGACGCGCACGGGACGGCGCGGGTGACCTCGGAGGCCGCCTGCCGTGCCGTGGTCGACTACACCGGTGACTGGGCGCTCCGGGAACTCACGACCGAACCCGCTCGCCCTGGTCTCGCCGCCCTGGTCGGTGGCGGGACCTCCTCGGGGTTCAGGGCCCGTATGAACGCGTCCGACCCGGCTCTGGCCGCCGAATGCGACCTGCTCCATCTCCTCCTCGACGACCTCCCCGTGACCACCCTCGTCTCCGGCCAAGCCGTGAACGCCGGCCGCGGGGGAGCAGTTCCGTCGCGAGGCCGTCCGGCCTTCCGGGAGAACCAGTGCGCCGGCTTCGCGACGGGAGGAACCATCATGGTCGAGTTGCGACGCAGTGGGAAAACCCCCGTCGTCACAGGCCCGGACGCGCCCCGGCTGACGGTCGCGAATGATCCGCTCGCCTGGCACGTCACGTCGCCCCTGCCTCCCGGAGCCATGCGCCGCGCCCGCCGCACCGATGTGCGCTCCGGACGCCGTGCGACGGTCGACGCCGTCTTCCGGGATTCCTACGTACTGCCTGGCGGCACCGAGACCGTCATTCACGAGTACACGCTGAGCGCCCTCATCGACACGCAGCTCGGCGTCGTCGTCACCTGTGAGGCGACGCCCCGTGTCCTGCCCTGGACCGAGTGTCCGGTCGCGGCGGCCGGCGCCACCCGCCTGGCAGGGCAGCCGGTCGCCGGGTTGCGTCGTCACGTACGGGAGACGTTCGGGGGCACGAGCACCTGCACCCACCTCAATGACATGTTGCGCGGGCTGGCCGATGTGCCGGCCCTGCTGGACGTGCTCGGGGGCGACGTCCGAGGGGAGGGCAGTGGATCGGCGGCGGCCCCGCAGAACCATGGGTGAAGGGCGATCCACCGAGCCCGCCCGGAGGGGATTGCTCGGGCCCGAGCCGTTGCCACGCGAAACCGGGGCAGGGTCCGCGACGACCACGAGCGATGGGGGAACTGCGTCGACCGCGGACGCCCCGCCCGGGCGAACCGAGCGGCTGCGCGCGCGTATGTCGGTTCCGGTACTGGCCTTCGGCGGAATTCTGATGGCGGTGATGCAGACGACGGTGGTCCCGCTGCTGCCGCATCTGCCCCGGCTCACCCACTCCTCGGTCGGCGCCGTGTCATGGATGGTCACCGCGACTCTCCTGGCGGGGTCGGTCCTGAACCCCGTCCTGGGCCGGGCCGGTGACATGTACGGCAAGAAGCGCGTCCTGCTGCTCGCCCTGTCGCTGATGACGGCCGGATCGGTGCTGTGCGCCCTGACGTCGGACATCCGCCTGCTCATCGCGGCGCGGGCGCTTCAGGGCGCCGCCGCGGCGGTGGTGCCCCTCTCGATCAGCCTGCTGCGGGACGAACTGCCCCCCGAGCGCACGACGTCCGCCGTCGCACTGATGAGCTCCACGGTGGGGATCGGCGCGGCCCTGGGCCTGCCGCTCGCGGCCGTCATCGTCGAGTACGCCGACTGGCACACGATGTTCTGGGTGTCGAGTGCCCTGAGCGCGGTCGGACTGACCCTGGCCGCATGGACCGTACGGGAGTCGCCCCTACGGCAGCCGGGGCGGTTCGACGTGAGTGGTGCCCTCGGACTGGCGGTGTGGCTGGTGTGTCTGCTGCTCGCCGTCTCGCAGGGCGGCGCGTGGGGCTGGGGAAGCCCGTCCGTCGTCGCGGTGTTCTCGGGAGCCGTGCTGGTGTTCGCGCTCTGGTCGTGGCGGCAGTTGCGGGCCCCGCAGCCGTTGGTCGACCTCCGCCTCGCCATGCGTCCGCGCGTGGCGCTCCCGCACTTCGCCGCCCTTCTCGTCGGGTTCGCCTTCTACGCCAACACCCTGGTCACGGCCCAGCTCGTGCAGGCACCCACCGCCACCGGATACGGCCTCGGCCTGCCGATCGTCGCCGCCGGACTGTGCCTGCTGCCCGGCGGCGTCCTCATGCTGGTGCTGTCTCCGGTCTCCGCCCGCATCTCCACGGTGCGCGGACCGCGCGTCACGCTGGCGCTCGGTGCCACCTCCATCGCGTCCGGATACGTCATCCGGATCCTGGACAGCCACGAGTTGTGGGTGATCATCATCGGCGGCGCTGTCGTCTCGACGGGCACCGCGCTGTCCTACTCCGCTCTGCCCACGCTCATACTGCACGCCGTGCCCGCCGAGCAGACCGGCTCGGCCACCGGGGTCAACGTACTGCTGCGGACCATCGGGCAGTCGGTGTGCAGCGCAGCGGTGGCGGCCGTACTCATCCACCACACCGCCGACATCGCAGGACAACCGATCCCCACCCTGCACGGGTACCTCCTGGCCTTCATGATGGCGGGCTCGGTCGCCCTGGTCGCCTGTGCGGTCGCCCTCGCGATACCCCGTGACGGCGACCCGGTGCGGGCTTCATGAGGACAAGACGGCTGGGGGACGGCAAGAGTGATGCGGCCTCCGACGAAGACATGACCGCGGGCAGGTCCGATCCCGCGAACCTCTCAGGCGGAACGGGACGACGCACGGCCGCGGCCACCAAGGACGCCATCGTGCACGCCGCCCGCTACTTCCTGTCCCGTCTCCCGCACGAGGCCATCACCCTCCAGGCCGTGGCCGAGCGAGCCGGGGTCAGCCCGCCGCTGATCATGAAGTACTTCGGTAACAAGGACCGGCTTCTCGCCCAGGTGATGTCCTTCGAGACCGATGCCGCGGTGCTGCTGGACGCGGCCCTGGAAGATCTCGGCCGCCACATGGCACACCATGTCCTGGCCAGCCACACGGAACACGGGGTGGACCCACTCCTGCGGGTGGTGTTCGCCCCGCTTCAGGGCGGTCGGGGCGACGTCCTCCGGGAGAACTTCCGTGTCCAGGTACGCGATCGCCTCGCCGCGCGCCTCGACGGTCCCGACGCCGGCCTGCGCGCCGAACTCGCCGTCGGCATGCTGCTGGGCCTCGGCGTGATGTACGGCATAGCGCGGGGCGAGGCCCTGCGGGCTGCCGCCGTGACCGACATCGTGGAGCGGTACGCACCTGCGCTCCAGCAGCAGCTGACGCCGGGTGCGCAGTGCGGCCGTGACTGACCTGGCTGTGGTCCGAAGCCCCGGTGCCATGACCCCGGCACCGGGCTGTGGTGGGTCGGTCGCCGACGACGTGCCTGTTCAGGACGCCACGATCTGCCACTGTTCCTGCGGAACGCCGTTGTAGGCCCACTGGTTGACGGTGGCGCCGTCGGCGGTGGAGGCGCCGGCGACGTTGAGGGCGAGTCCGCTGAAGCGGTTGATGAGGATGTGGTGCCCGTCGCCGATGGGGGTGATGGCCCAGTGCTGCTGGGGGACGTCCGAGTCGGTCCAGATGTCGGTGCCCCCACCGTCACTGCGGGAGAGGCCGGCGACTTCCAGCAGTCCACGACTGGCAATGTTGCGGATCTTGAAGTAGCCGTCGCCGGTGGGAATGAGGGTCCACTTCTGGGTCGCCTTCTGGCTCCACGTGGTCTGGGACAGGGGCGTGCCGTTGACGGTGTCGGTGGCGGACAGCACCTTTTGGCTGTGGCGGGCGACGATGCGATAGGCGGTTGAGCCCTTGGGGAAGGTGGTGCGTCGAAGTGCGGGCTTGGCCGTGCGGCCACCGATGCGAAGGTTTCCGATGTTGGCGTAGTCGCCGGTGGCGCGATCGACCCGGATGCGGATGAAGCCGGCGTCGCGCGCCGCCCATTCGGCCAGTTTGAGGGTGCGGTCACCGTCCCATGTGCCGGTGGCGGCCTGGGTGAAGGTGACGCCGTCGGTGCTGGTGTGGATGGTGTACGAGGTGATGTCGCCGTCGGTGGTGTTGGTGCGGTTCCACTGTTTGGGGAGGTACTCCAGGGTGGATATGTTGCTCCAGACCCCGCCGAGGTCGATGGTGATCGTCTGGGGGAGCGGCAGACTCCAGGTCGACCAACAGGTTTCGAAGCCCCTGTCACTGAGCCCGTCGATGGCGTTCAGCGGCCCTTCCCCGGTGTGGTGGTCGGTGGCGTACGCGTTCACCGGTGTGACGGGGTGTTCGGCGCGGCGGGGCTGAGCGGGCAGTGGCGGTCTTGAGGTGTCGGGACTCCAGGCGGCGCCGACCTCGGTCAGCCGGTCGACGATGTTGGTGTCCAGCCGGCCGTTGCGGTTGGGCGGGCAGTTGAGGATGAAGGACGTGTACTTCGGCTCCAGGTCGGCGAGATGCGACAGGATCGCCGCCTTGCTCATGGGATCCTTGGTCGGCGTGCCCGGATGCCAGAACCAGCCGTCGCTGATCGTCTGCCCCTGGAGCGAGGCGTAGGTGTTGCCCGCGGGCGAGGTGACTCCCAGCGGTTCCTCGAAGTAGATCGCGTCACCGAGGAAGGGCACCGACAGTGCTCCGTGGTCGATCATCACGATGTCCGGCTGGAGCGACAGCACGTGCTCGCGGACCCGCTGGTAGGACAGGGCTTGTTGGCCCATCTGCCACGCGTAGCCGTCGGTGACGAACATGTCGATCTTGCCGTAGTTGGTGAGCAGTTCGGTGATCTGGCCCAGGACGTAGGGGAGATCGGAGGGCTGAACGGCCTCCTTGCTGCCGACGCCGTGCCGGGTGTCGTACGCCTCCACGGTGTGGGTGCGGTCCCAGATTGAGAAGTACAGGCCGACTCTGAGGCCTTCGGCGCGGAAGGCGCGGACGTACTGGGCGACGATGTCGTGCCGGTACATGCTGTGGGCGACGCTCTGGTCCGTGTAGGCGCTGGGCCACAGACAGAAACCGTCGTGGTGCTTGGTGGTCAGGACGCCGTAGCTCATCTTCGCCGCGGCGGCGGCCGCGGCCCACTGGGCGCAGTCGACGGTCGGCGGGGCGAACAGGGCGGGATCCTGGTGGGGTGCCGCCCACTCCTCGTCGGTGAAGGTGCCGAGATTGAAGTGGTTGAACATGCCGAAGCGCAGATCGGCGAGCCTGCTCAGCTTGTCCTGGGGGGTGGCCGCGGAGGCCTGAGCGAGGTTTCCCAGACCTGGTGCGACGGGCAGTGCCGCCATGGCCGCGGTGGCGCCCGCGACTCCCATGAGCCGTCGGCGGGACAGACTTTGAGACACGTTCACTCCCGGTACTTCGGATGGGGGAGGGGCTGACGTGACCTATGAATCTCATCCGTGTGACGGAGAGGTCAACCCTCGTGCATGGATGACATGCTGTGAGTGGACGGGGAGTTGGGGATCTAAGTCGCATTTGTTCCTCTTTTTGCCCGGCAGACATCACATGAATGTGGGTCGGTGGGTGTCCAGGGGCCCCGACTTGCTAAAAGATGAACTATGGTTCATGATGGATCTTGTGCCCAGTTCGCCGTCCGGACCAGGAGTCGGAGATGACCACCGCCGATATCGCGAGCATCGGAAGCCTGAACAGCCAGGCCGCCGTGCGCCGCTTGCAGCTCGATGACGTCACGTTCACCTACATCGTCGACGGTGCGATGGCGATGCCGCCGCACCAGTTCCTGAGTTCGGTGCCCGCTGAGTACTGGGCGGACCATCCGGAGACGCTCGACGCAGATGGGCGGCTCCTCATGTCCGCCGGAGGCCTGCTGGTCGAGCGTGACGGTCTCCGCCTGCTGATCGACGCGGGCCTCGGCGCTGTCACCATGGCGACGGACCTCGGCCAGGGCGACAGCGGTGCGTTCCTGGAGACGTTGGCAGCGGTAGGCGTCGGCGTGGCGGACATCGATCTGCTCGCGTTCACCCACCTGCACGGTGACCACACGGGCTGGGCCTTTGCCGCTGCGACCGAAGGCCCGCCACGCCCCACCTTCCCGCGTGCCCGGTACGTGATCGCCGACACCGAACTCGCGGGCCCGACGGGCGATGACGCGGGCGACAGTGCCTCCCAAGAGCAGTTGCCCATCGTCGAGACGCTCCGCAGGAGCGCGAACCTGACCGTGATCCAGGACGGCCAGGAGGTCGCCGCGGGGGTCGTGGCACTGGTGACGCCGGGGCACAGCCCGGGCCACACCTCATACGTCGTCACCACGGCGTCGGGGAAGCGCCTGATTGCCTTCGGCGACACCTTCCACACGCCGGCTCAAATGGCCTCCACCGACTGGGGTTCGGCCCCGGACTCCGACCCGCACGCGGTTCCTGGGGCGCGCGAGAGGCTTCTCGCCGAGCTGAGTGAACCGGGCACCATCGGCTTCGGGATTCACTTCGGTGATCAGCCGTTCGGGGAAGTGCGGCGCGACACGGGGGCGGCCGAGTGGCATCCGGTCGAGACCACCGTGCTGTTCCCGCCACCGCGCACCTGCTGACCTCCGAGGAACTGCCCGAGCCGCGGTCAGTGGAGCTGCCGCGGCGTAGCTGAGCGCAGTTCGCCTCCGTCAGTTTCCGTTCGTGGCCGAGCGCGGTGGTTGCCGTGCCTGGTTGCGGAATTGTGCGGGTGATGAGCCGACCACGCGGCGGAACGCGGTGCTGAACGCGCTCTCGGACAGGTAGCCCGTGGCCCGTGCGAGCTCGGAGATGGTCAGAGTGTCGCGGGCGAGGGCGTCGCGGGCGAGGCTCATGCGCCATTGGATCACGTACTCCAACGGTGGGACCCCGACGTGGCGCTTGAAGGCCTGGGCGAACGCGGAACGCGACATGTGACTGATCTCCGCGAGCTCCTTGAGGCTCCAGGCGTGGGCCACGTCCTGGTGCACGGCGCGCAGGGCGGCACCGATGCCGTCCTCGTTCAGGGCGCTCAGCCAGCCGGTGGGCCGGTCTGTCCGACCGGCGTGAGCACGCAGCATGTGCACGAGCAGGATCTGTGCGAGGTGGTTCTGCACCAGCGGGCCGCCGGCGGCGGCGACCCCGACCTCGGTGGCCAGGAGATCGATCAGCTGCGCGAGTTGCCTGCCATGAGGATCGGTCACGCGGACGATCACGAGCGGCGGCAGAAGGTCGGTCAGCAGGGCCGCGTTCCTGTCGTCGAACGCGATGTGCCCGACGCAGAGGTAGAGGTCCTCCTCGGACTCCGGGCCGATCTGCACGAGCCCGTCTTCGGCGCCCGCCAGCACCGGCTCCGCAGGGCGTGGGCTTGCGTCGGGTGTGCCGGCCAGCACGTAGGGGGGCGGGTTGCCCAGCATGAAGGTGTCACCCTCCTGCAGGAGCACCGGCTCGTGCCCTTCGAGGATCAACCAGCACGTGCCGCGCACGAGGCCTCCTACCCGCACGTGCAAGAACGTGTCGAAGCGCAACGCCCACTCTCCCGTGGCCCGGAGGCTGGGCCCGATCACGGTGCGGGGCCGGAGCAGGCCGATCGCGTCAGCCACAGGATCCCGAAATCCGAGCACCGAGGACCCCTCCTGGACGATACGTAAAGAAAGCCGGACTCTGCATTATGGATAGTATCCCGGATCTCTCGCACTCTCGATGTCGAACGGATCGGCATCGAGACAGTGATGGAGACACCCACATGGGACAGCTGGAAGGCAAGACGTCGGTGGTCACCGGGGGCAGCACCGGTATCGGCCTGGCCACCGCCGTACGGCTGGCGGACGAGGGCGCGTACGTGTTCATCACCGGCCGACGCCAGCACGAACTGGAAGCCGCCGTCAAGACCATCGGAGCAGACCGGGCCACCGCGGTCGTCGGCGACATCTCGAAGCCCAAGGACCTGGACCGGCTCTACGAGGCGGTCCGAGCGCGAGGCAAGGGTTTGGACGTGCTCGTGGCGAACGCGGCGGTCGGTGCGTTCGTGACGCTGGAACAGACCACCGAGGAGCACTTCGACCAGATCTTCGCGGTCAACGTCCGAGGCACGCTGTTCACCGTGCAGAAGGCCTTGCCGCTGCTCAACGACGGAGCCTCGGTCGTCCTGGTCGGTTCAGCGGCCGGCGACCGCGGAGTGGAGGCGTTCGGCGCATACGCGGCCTCGAAGGCGGCCGTCCGGTCCTTCGCGCGGACATGGTCCAACGAGCTCAAGGACCGTGGCATCCGGGTCAACGCGGTCTCCCCGGCATGGATCGAGACTCCCGGGGGCACCGCCGCTTTCGGCGACGAGGAGACGGCCCGGGCCGTCAAGGAGAATGTCGCCGCGACCGTGGCCAAGGGCCGCATGGGTCAGCCTGAGGAGGCCGCCGCCGTCGTGGCCTTCCTGGCCTCGGAACAGAGCAGCTACGTCGTCGGCGCGAACATCTCCGTCGACGGTGGCGCGAACCAGATCTGAGCAGACACCACACGGGGGGCGGCATCTCAGGCGTTCCAGGTTCGATGCCGCTCCTACCAGGAGCGTGCGGTGAACCGCCCATCGCCTCGCTCGCGCAGCCAGCCGCGGTCGGCGAGTTGGTGGTCAGCGGGCAGCGAGCGCGGCCTCGTCGGGATTCTCGCTGCGGTGCGGGATCAGCAGGACTGCCCGCCCAGCCACCCGGGCGGGATTCGGGGCCACGGTCGCGGCGGCCTCCGCCGCGGCCCGGTCCTGCTCGGCCGGCCGGTTCAGGACCCGCTCTGCGATCAGCAGCTCCTCCCGCTCGGCGTGAACCTCCTCCAGCTGCTTGGCCAACTCCTCGGCCAACGCGACCAGTTTCACTCCGGCAAGCCGTGATCCGCTCCAGCTCCTGCATGCCCACGCGACAACGACTCCGGCCGGCATGCGGCCGGCCCCGGCACTGTCCGACGCACACCCCCCCGCGCCTGAGATCTCGTCAAGTGGCCGTGGACGCCCGGAGCGTGCGTCGGACAGCGGTGCGGAGCCACTGGTGGGCGCCGTCGGCTGCGTGTCGGGGGTGCCAGGCCATGCCGATGGTCAGGGGCGGTAGCGGCAGGGGAATGTCGAGCAGGCACAGGCCGAGGGCTGTGGCGGTGTGGGTGAGAGGTGACTCGGGGTTGTCGGGAAGTGCGGCGGGGACGAGGCAGACGACATCGCTGCGGGCCGCGAGAGCCATCGCCGCCAGGTGGCTGGGGAGGACGGCGGTGACGCGACGATGGAGGTTCCGCTCGGCCAGGGCGGTGTCCAGAGGGCCGGTGAACCGGCCTCGGCGGCTGACCGCCACGTGCTCGGCGGCAGCCAGCCGCGCCGGGTCCAGGGCCTTCCCGGCGAGGGGGTGTCCTGGGCGGACGGCCGCCACCATCCGGAGCGTGAGCAGTTCTTCGACCTGGGTCTCCGGGTCCACGTGGTCGATGGATCCGACCTCCAGATCGATCTGACCGTCGCGGAGGGCCGGACCGGCCTCCAGTTCCTCGGCCCGGAGCCGGAACGAGACGCCCGGCGCCTCCTGCTGAGCCAGGGACAGCAGTCCGGGCGCCAACGCCGCACCGACCAAGTCCGCGGCCTGGAGGGTGAAGGTGCTGCGCAGCGTGGCGGGGTCGGCGCCTTCGCCGGGGCTGAGCAGCGCTCCGAGGCGGCGCACCACTGCGGCGGCTTCGTCCCGCAGGGCCAGGGCGCGGGGAGTGGGGACCATGGTCTGTCCGGCCCGCACCAGGAGCGGGTCCTGGAGGGTACGGCGCAGGCGGCCGAGGGTGCGGCTCATCGCGGCGGGTGAGGTGCGCAGGCGGGCGGCGGCGCGGGTGACGCTCTGCTCGGTCAGCAGTGCGTCCAGCGCGACGGCGAGGTTGGCGTCAAGGGACGAGTGCGGGCTGCTCACCAGCATAATTCCGTTTCTGGCAATGAATCCTTGCTGAAGTTCCCATTGTGGCACGGGCGTTGAGTTCTCCACGATGAAGACCTACGGACCCGACACGGACCCATGAGGTTTTCATGATCGTCATCACTGCCCCCACCGGGAACATCGGCCGCCACCTGCTCACCCGGCTCCTGGAGTCCGCCCCCGCCGCCGGTGAGGACCTGCGCGTGATCGTGCGTGACCCGGCACGGCTGCCGGACGCGGCACGCGGACGAGTCGAGGTGATCAGTGGCTCGCACGGCGACGCCGAGGTGGTCGACCGGGCCTTCGAGGGCGCGGACGCCGTCTTCTGGCTCGTCCCCCCGGACGCCTCCCGGGCTCCGGAGGACGCCTGGACCGGTTTCACCCGCCCCGCCGCGAAGGCGATCGCCGCCCACGGGGTCGGCCACGTCGTCGGCGTCTCCGCGCTGGGCCGCGGCACCTCGCTCGCCGGCCGGGCCGGACTCGTCACCGCCTCTTTGGCGATGGACGACCTTCTGGCCGGCACCGGTGTCGCCTACCGTGCCCTGGCCTGCCCGTCCTTCTTCGAGAACCTCCTGGAGGAGGCCGCCTCGATCCGCGACAAGGGCGTCTTCACCGATGCCGTCGACGCCGACCGCAAAGCGCCCCTGGTTGCCGTCGCCGACATCGCGGCCGTCGCCGCCGGCCTGCTGCTGGACCGTTCGTGGACCGGCACCGGCGGCGTTCCGGTCCTCGGACCGCAGGACCTGTCACCCAACGACCTCGCCCACATCATGACCGAGCAGCTCGGCCGCCCCGTCCGCTACGAACGCCAGTCGCTCGACGAACTGCGCACCACCCTCGTCTGCTACGGCCTCAACGAGGCGTTCGTCCAGGGCATCGCCGACATGAAGCGGGCCAAGGACGAGGGCCTCGACGCCGGCGTCACCCGCACCCCGGACACGACGGGCCCCACCACCTTCGAACGCTGGTGCGCCCAGACCCTCAAGCCCGCCGTCCACTCCCGGTAGCCACCAACCGCTCACCGTCCCGTGCGGCGCCCAAGGCGCCGGACCATCCGCCACTTGGAGACATCCATCATGCCCACCCAGCAGTCTCAACCGCCGGTCACCGCGTTCATGCTTGTCAAGACCACGCCCGAGTGGCTGGCGCTGACCGTCCCGGAGCGGATCGACGCCTTCACCACCCAGGTCGTCCCCACGATCGAGGCCAAAGCCACCGGTGTGCGGTCACGCTTCTACGACACCGAGTTCTACTCCGCGCGCGTCACCGACGTCTGGGTCTGGGAAGCGGACGACCACCACGCCTACCAGCTCCTCATCGACGCACTACGCGAAACCCCCTTCTGGGACCGCTACTTCGAGGTCGTCGACCTCCTCGTCGGCGTCGAGAACGGCTATGCCCGCAACTACGACGTCGCCGCCGTAGCCACCATCAGTACTGGCGGTGCCTGACCGCCGGCAGCAGGCAGGCGTCTTGGAGAGGTTGTTCCTCATCTTGCTCGCGGAGCTGAATGAGGCCGGCGAACTCGACTGGACGCACTTGAGCGGACGGCTCCCATGTCCGCCGGCCAAAAAGGGGGAACGCGACTCCCAGCCGAGCCGCCGGCTGCCCCGGGGTCTCTGCATCACCATGGGCGACGGAGCCGTAGCCGCCCATCACGGGCCAGATGCCTCGGCCGGTCGATTCGGCGAAGCCTCGGCGTTCTTGGCGGCGGCTGCTGCGACGGTTGCCAGGTCTTCGGCCGAGAAGCCGGCGCGGCTCAGCACTGCCAGGGATTTGTTCGTCGCCAGCGTGCACAACGCCAGCTCTGCCGCCTCCTGTTCACCCGCCCCCGCTGCCAGCAACGCCTGCTCCAGCCTCGCCCGCAACTCGTCGATCATGGCGCGGACCATCGCTTGGCCCTCCGCGTCGAGCGCCGGGAACTGCGTTGCCGACACCGTGAGCAGGCAGCCGTCGGGGACTGTCGGGTCGGCGATGCGGTTGAGGGAGACCTGTAGATAGTTGGCCACAACGGCGCCCGGGCTCGGGTGAGGGCCGGACATTGCCTGTTCGTACTGCGGGTGGTAGGTCTGCGCGTACCGCTGGAGGCTCTTGCGGAAGAGGGTGCTCTTGTCGCCGAAGGTGGTGTAGAGCGAACTGCGGCCCAGGCCCGTGCCCTCCGTCAGGCGGTCGATCGAAGCCTCCGAATACCCCCAGCGCCAGAAGACGTGCATCGCGCGTCGTAGTGCCTCGTCCACGTCGAATTGCTTGCGGCCTGCCATAGTCCGTCAGCTTACACATCTTGCACCGATCGTTCCAACATGCGTATGGTCTGCGGTATGACATCTTGCGCCGATCGTTCCAAGATGAGTGCGGTCGACGGCACGGCAAGCCTGCGTGCCCTGCGACTGCCCGACGGGTTCACCGACACCTTCACCAGCCGGCTCGTCGAGGTCAACGGGCTGCGGCTGCACGCGGTCACCGGCGGGGACGGCCCGGCGCTGCTGCTGATCGGCGGCTGGCCCCAGACCTGGTACGCCTGGCGGGAGGTGATGCCCGAGCTCGCCCGCCGGCACACCGTCGTCGCCGTCGACTCGCGCGGCGCCGGGCTCTCCGACAAGCCCGACGACGGGTACGACGCCGGCACGCTGGCCGCCGATCTGGTCGCGCTGATGGCCGCGCTCGGGCACGACCGGTTCGACGTGGTCGGCCACGACATCGGCACGTGGACCGCATACGCCCTCGCCGCCGATCACCCCGAACGGGTGGGCCGGCTCGCCATCCTCGAAGCGGTGATCCCGGGTCTCACACCGTCCCCGCCGTTCTTCGCCCCGGCCGCGGCCAACCTGAAGCTCTGGCAGTTCGGCTTCAACCGGCTCACCGACCTCAACGAGGAACTGGTCCGGGGACGGGAACGGCTCTTCTTCGGCTGGCAGTTCGCCACCAAAGCCGCCACTCCGACCGCGATCCCCGCCTACGCCGTCGACGTCTACGTCGACGCGATCACCGCGGACCCTCGCGCGCTGCGGGCGAGCTTCGCGTACTACCGGGCGCTGGACGAGACGATCGCCCAGAACGAGCAGCGCAGCAAGACCCGCCTGACCCTGCCGGTGCTCGCCCTCGGCGGCGCGCTGTGGAGCGGCGCGAATGCCGCCCAGACGATGCGGCTGGCGGCGGACGACGTCACGGAGGTCGTCCTCGACGACTGCGGCCATTACCCGGCCGAGGAGCAGCCGGCACGGTTCGCCGAAATCCTGGAGGACTTCCTTGCGGCCAACCGCTAGCAGACACGCCACGGGATGAGCAGCCCGGTGCCGCGGTAGCGCCTTCCCGCAGTTGAGGTGGGCGTCATCACCGAGAACATGCGTGACGAGGAGCCGACGTTCCGGCTGTGGACCGGGACCAGCGTGCCGTCCACGATCCACAGCCAGCTCGTAAGGCCCCAGCTACGCAAGGGAGTTGCCCAGCTCAGAGCCTTGTGCAACACCCTTTATCGCTGCGATGCCCCGACGGCCTCGGCCAGGAAGATTTCAACCAGCTCCCGTTGACGTTCGGGCGTCGCAATGTGCGGTGTGACGACGGCCTGCGCAGACAGGGCATCGATCAACATGAGCGCCTGATGCGCAGCGATGGCGTCACTGCGATCGCCGCCTGCGCCCGTCTCCTTGCGGGAGTCGGCGATGAGTTGCTCGAGGAGCGCCAGCCACTGGTCGACCCGTTCTTTCCGCATGGCGCGGAAGTCCTCATCCGTGGCGGCGAGGTTCCACGCGCTGACCTCGACGCGCGCCTCCAGGAGGCGTTCGTCGTCCAGCGGCAGTGCTTCCAGGAGGACGGCGCGCAACGCGGCCACGCCCTTCAACTCGCGAACACGATCGGCGATCCGCTCACCGGCGCGCGAATACGCCAGCTCATGCGCGGAGACGATCAGCTCACGCTTGTTGGGGAAGTAGTGCTGAAGCGTCCCTGTCGACCATCCCGTCTCCGCCGCGATGGCCCGAAGCGTCACGTTTTCCACGCCGTCGCGGGCTGTCACCTTCCACACTGCGGGGAGCAACTCCTTTCGGCGGTTGCTGTGGTCAACCACTTTCGGCATCGGGCGCTTCCTCTCCTCGCGAAACATGTTTGTCATACGCAGGTATTATTTTGGACGTATGAAATAAAGTACGCTCACGCCATGGTACTTGCAGCCAGCGATCTCGAAACGAGCGCCGTCCTGTCGGCTCGAGCCTCCCAAGTCATCCCCGGCCCGGGCGGTATGTACGGTCACCTCTCGAAGGGCGTGAACCGGCTCACGCCCAACTTCCCCCAGTTCTACGAGCGCGGCCTGGGGGCCACCGTCTGGGATGTCGACGGGCGCCCGATCCTCGACGCGATGTGCGCATGGGGGCCGATGGTGCTGGGGTACGCCGACCAGGGCGTGATCGCGGCACAGGAGCGACAGCTCCGCCTCGGTGACACGCTCAACGGACCCAGCCCCCTGATGGTCGAGCTCGCGGAGCTCCTCGTCGACACCGTCGATCACGCGGACTGGGCCCTGTTCGCCAAGAACGGCAACGACGCCACGGCGTCGGCCGTGCGCATCGCCCGCGCCGCGACAGGGCGGTCGAAGCTGCTCAAGGCCCGCAAGGCCTACCACGGTGCGAGCGACGCGTTCACGCCGATCCCCGTCGGGGTCGCTCCCGGCGACCGCCAGAACATCATCGAGTTCGACTACAACGACCTGAACTCCCTTGAGGCCGCGGCAGAAGCGCACGCGGGAGACGTCGCCGCCATCATCGTCACTCCCCATCAACACGACGGCATCGTGCCGCAGGCCGGTGTCGACCCCTCCTTCGCCCGTGGTGTGCGAGCGCTCTGCGATCGCACAGGCGCCGTGCTCATCCTCGACGAGGTGCGCACCGCGATGCGGATCGACCTTCGCGGCGCCTGGACCCCGCTCGGGGTCGCCCCCGACATCACCTGCGTCAGCAAGTCGATCGGCAACGGTGCGGCGATCTCGGCCGTGCTGGGTGTCGATTCCCTGAAAGAAGCGGCGGGCTCGATCTACGTCACGGGATCGTTCTGGTTCTCCGCCGCCCCCATGGCAGCGGCCATCGAGACGGTAACTCGCCTGCGCGACAACGACGGCATCGCAGCGATGGTCGCCGCCGGTACCCGCCTGCGCGAAGGCCTGCAGACGGCAGCAGCCGACCAGGGGGTCGGGATCCTGCAGACCGGCCCGGTGCAGATGCCCCTGCTGACCTTCGACGACGACCCGGAGCTGAGCAAGGCGTTCCTCTTCGCGTCGGTGGCGCTCGACCACGGCGCCTACTTCCACCCGTGGCACAACTGGTTCATGTCCACCGCGCACACTCCCGAGGTGATCGATGCCATGGTCGCCGCCGCTGTTCCCGCCTTCACCGCAGTCGCAGAGGAGCACTCATGAAGCAGATCGCAGAACTCCAGGTGGCGCCGCCGGCGCAGCCCACGCGTGGCCGGTGGCTGGTCCTCGCTGTTCTGGTGGCGCTGAACCTGGTTGTCTGGCTCGATGAGCTGAAGTTCTCACAGCTCTCGCCGTTCTGGTCCAGTGCGCTCCACCTCGACGCGACCCAGACCGCGTCGATCCTGTCCGCGTACTACATCGGCTACGCCCCGGCCCTGCTGGTGGCGGGATTCCTCGCGGACCGCTTCGGGCCCCGGACGCTCCTGATCGTCGCGGCGGGGGGAGTCACCGCACTCTCCGTCGCCATGGTCGCGGTGACGACGGCGGGTGAGATGTTCTGGCGCAACGCCGTCTTCGGTGTCTTCTTCGGCTTCGTCTGGGCGCCCAGCAACCGCATGATCGCCAACTGGTTCGATGCCGTCGACCGGACTCGTGCGACATCGATATGGCTCGCTGGTTCCAGCGTCGCCGGCGTGCTGACACCGATCATCGCGCTGCCCATCGCCAAACATGTGTCCTGGCAGGCGGCGTTCGTCATCATCGCGATCATCGGTGTGCCCGCGCTCATCGCGCTGTTCTGGACGCCGAGCTTCCCCAAGGGTCATGTCCCGCAGGCGGCCGACCGCCTCACGCTCAAGCAGATCGGTGCGCTCACGAAGACCCCCAGTCTGTGGATCATGACTGCGGTGGCCCTTCTCGCAGGCGCCTTCGCGCTGTCACTGGCCTGGTCCTCGTACGGGCTGATCACCATGGAGGGTGTCGACCCGGACACGGTCGCAGCGATCGCACCACTGTTCGGTGTGTTGCCGGTGATCTTCGCTTTCGCCAACGGTGCGATCCTCATCCGGGTCTTCCGCGGACGCACGAACCTCTACATGGCGACCGGCCTCGTGCTGTGCGCGCTCGGCTACCTCGCGGCGTCGGCGCTGCCGCTGGGCTGGGTGGTCTGGGCCTTCTGCATCCTGCTCCCCATGAGCCTGGCGAACTCGATGTTCTACGGCACGCTCACCGCCTACTGGTCCGTGTTGCTGGGAGCCCGGGCGACCGGCACCGCGACCGGTCTCGCCACCTGTGCGCAGATCGTCTCGGCGTACGTCCTCGTGCATTTCAGCGGGGGCTGGTTCGACACGTCGGCCACCGGTCTGCACCAGCTCAACCCGATCTTCATCGTCGGCGGCGTGCTCCTGCTCGTCGGGGCAGGCCTCACGCTGCTCGCCAAGCGCATCACCATCCAGACCTCCGAACACCTCGCCGCCCGCCACTGAGCCGACCGACGAAGAACGAGACCCACATGTCACACGAAATCACCTCGCTCACCGCTGCCGAGCTCGCCGATGCCTACCGCGCCCGTACGTTGTCGCCCGTCGAGGTGACGGAGGCGGTCATCGGCCGGATCGATGCGCTCGAACCCGACGTGCACGCCTTCTTCACCCGCACCGACGACATCGCCCTCGAAGAGGCCGCAGCCTCGGAGAAGCGCTTCGCTCAGGGCGTCCCGCTCGGCCTGATGGACGGCATCCCCTACTCGATCAAGGACCTCGAGGAGACCGCGGGAGTGCGCACGACGGGCGCGGACCCGGCTCGTCGGGATGAGGTTCCCGACTTCGACACCGCCGTGGCGGGTCGCCTGCGCCGCTCGGGTGGGGCGCTGCTCGGCAAGACCTCCGTGCCCCACATCGGCTACAAGGACTCGCCTGAGAATCTCCTCTTCCCCGACACGGGCAACCCCTGGAACACCGGTCGCAATCCGGGCGGCTCGTCCAGCGGCGCGGCCGCGGCCGTCGCCGCCGGCTTCGGCCCGCTCGCGCAGGGCTCGGACGGCGCGGGGTCGATCCGCATCCCGGCGGCACTCTGCGGCGTCGTCGGATTCAAGGCGACCCTGGGCCGTGTGCCCGTCTGGCCCAACGCTCTGCCCTACGGCTCGACCGTCCACAACGGCCCCATCGCCCGCACCGTGCGCGACGCCGCCCTGATGCTGGACGTCATGGCCGGGCCGGACCCCCGCGACCCCAACAGCCTCCTTCCCGTCGACGACACCTCCTATGTCGAGGCGGTCGAGAAGGTGCCCGTCTCGCCGCGGATCGCCTACTCGATCGACTTCGGCTACGGCACCGTCAGCGACGCCGTCCGGAGCACGATCGAGAACGTCGTACCGGCCGTGGCCCGCGAACTGCACTGGAGCATCGAGCAGCGAGACCCCGGTTTCGGCGACCCGGGAGACGCCCAGGAGACGAGGTGGGAAGCCCTCATGGCCGCGGCCTTCGGCGAGCGCCTCGTCGCTCGGCCCGACGACTTCGAGCCGATGTTCCAGGAGATCATCCGCGCCGGGCTCCAGCACAGCGCCCTCGACCTGATGCGCGCGGAGTGGGGGCGCTCCCTCGTCCACAACGCGCTGGTCGACTTCTTCAGCGAGGCCGACTACCTCGTGTCTCCTACGATGCCGATGGGGGCCTGGCCGCTGCGCACCTATCCCACGACGGTGGACGGCCGTGACCTGCCCGGCGGCGCCGTACTGCGTCGTGCGTTCCTGTGCTGGCCGTTCAACCTGACCGGCAACCCCGCCATCACGATTCCCTGCGGCCTCGACGAGGGGATGCCGATCGGACTGCAGGTCGTCGGGCGCAAGAACGACGATGCGGGCGTGCTGCGCGTCGCAGCAGCCATCGAGCGGGTCCTCCAGTTCGACATCGCTCCGGCGCACGCCCCTGTGGCGGTGACGGAATGAGCTCGTCGACGACGCCCAGCGTGGTCTCCTTCGGCGCGCACATCCTGGACTGCCTCGTCGCTCCCGTCTCGCGCATCCCCGACGGGCAAGGAGGAGAGCTGGTCGATGAGATCGCGCTCAGCCCCGCGGGCCCCGCGGGAGGGACGGCGCTGGTGCTGGCGAAGCTCGGCGTGACGGTCCGCAGTGCCGGGTGCGTCGGAACGGACGCATCCGGAACCCTGCTCCTGTCGCTCCTGGAGGAGGCCGGTGCCGATGTCGCGCACCTGCGACGTATCGACGGTGCCACCACGTCCGCGAGTGTGCTGCCGATCCGGCCCGACGGCTCACGGCCGGCGTTGCATGTCATCGGTGCGAACGCCGCGTTGAAGGACGCGGTTCCGTGGGACGCGATCCGCGAAGCGGATCATCTGCATCTCGGGGGACCTGAATTTCTGGGTCCCGAGGAGACGGCACGGGTGCTCGCGTTCGCCCGGGAACATGGAGCGACCACCTCGGTCGACTCCCTCGCGGCCTCCTCGCCCGAGGGGTTCGCCCTCTTCGCCGACGCTCTTCCGCTGGTCGACTACCTGCTGCCGAACGACGAACAGGCGCTCGGGTGGACGGGGGCGGACTCGGTCGCCGAAGCCGCCCGCCGTCTGCACGCGCGCGGTGCAACTGCCGTGATCGTCACCGCCGGCGCCGACCCCACGACGATCGTCGACGCCCGCGGGGAGCGCACGGCGCCCGTCTTCGACGTCGATGTGGTCGACACGAGCGGCTGTGGCGACTCCTTCTCGGCCGGCTTCCTCGCCGCCGTCCTGCAACACGGCGCCGGTCCGGACGAGGCGGCGGTCATCGGCGCCGCCACCGCCGCCCAGGTCGCGGGCGGTCTCGGAACGAGCCACGGACGGTACACGTTCGCGTCCGTCACGGACTTCGCGGCATCCGCTGCGAGGAAGAAGGAAGCGGTCGCCCATGCGGGAAGTTGACGAGATCGTTCACACGTGCCGGCACCTGGCGGCCGAGGGTCTGCTCGTCGGCACGGGCGGCAACGTGTCGATGCGCACCGGTGGCAGCATCCTCATCACCGGGACCGGGGTGGTCCTCGCCGAGGCCGTCCCGGACGACATCGTGCGCATCGACCTGACGGGCCGGCAGGTCGACGGCCGGGTGCGGGCCTCCTCGGAGTCGCTGCTGCATGCCCGCCTCTACGCGGGGACCGACGCGGCCGCGGTCGTGCACACACACTCGCCGGCCGCCACCGCGGTGACGCTGCTCGCGGATGAACTGCCCGCCCTGCACTACCAGCAGCTCCAACTCGGCGGGAGCACACCGGTCGTCGATTTCCACGTGTTCGGCACCAGCGCGCTGGCGGATGCGGCGGCCGCGGCGATCACCGGTCGCCAGGCGGTGCTGCTGGCGCACCATGGCGCCGTCGCCATCGGGCGCTCGCTGACGGATGCGGCGAAGAATGCCTCCCTGCTGGAGTGGGCCTGCAACCTCTACTTGCGGGCAGCTGCGGCAGGCACACCGCGATCACTCTCACCGAAGCAGCTCGCCGGAGTTGCCGAGGCGGCGACCGCGCGCGGCTACGGCACCCGTCAGCCACGCTGACATGGCGGCAACTTGCGCCTGACAACGGTCGATTGCTGCCGCTCGACAGCACGCTCGGGGCCGCTACGGCGCAGCGCCTGTCGGTGTTTGGGCGAACGGCTCATGTGCATCAGTTGACATGTACGTAATAAGAGTGTCACTTTGAGAGCGCTCTCAGAACAGGTACGGACCAAACTCCCCCAGTGCCCCCACACGGAGGTGGAGCGTGCTCAAGAAGCTCACTCGCCGGATCATGGCGCCGACGGCGGCGGCCGCGCTGCTCGGCGCCGCCCTCACGGTCCTCGCACCGTCTTCCGCCGACGCGGCGGTGCCCGCCACGATCCCCCTGAACATCACCAACAACTCCGGTCGCGGGGACGCGGTCTACGTCTACACCCTCGGCACCCTGCTGAGCACGGGGCAGCAGGGGTGGGCGGACGCGAACGGCACCTTCCACGCCTGGCCGGCCGGCGGCAATCCGCCGACGCCGGCACCCGACGCGTCCATCGCGGGTCCGGCGAACGGGCAGACGAAGACCATCCGGATCCCCAAGTTCTCCGGCCGGATCTACTTCTCCTACGGCCAGAAACTCGTCTTCAAGCTCACCACGGGCGGACTGGTGCAGCCCGCGGTCCAGAACCCGTCCGACCCGAACCGCAACATCCTCTTCAACTGGTCCGAGTACACGCTCAACGACTCCGGCCTGTGGATCAACAGCACCCAGGTGGACATGTTCTCCGCGCCCTACGCGGTCGGCGTGCAGCGCACGGACGGGAGCACGCTCACCACCGGCCACCTCAAGGCGGGTGGCTACAACGGGTTCTACAACGCACTGCGCGGCCAGGCGGGTGGGTGGGCGAACCTGATCCAGACCCGGTCCGACGGCACCGTGCTCCGTGCCCTCTCTCCCACGTACGGATTGGAGACGGGAGCCCTGCCCGCGTCGGTGATGGACGACTACATCAACCGCGTATGGCAGAAGTACGCGACGACGAACCTGACGGTCACCCCGTTCACCGACCAGCCGAACACCAAGTACTTCGGCCGGGTGTCGGGCAACGTCATGAACTTCACGAACAGTTCGGGCGCCGTCGTCACCAGCTTCCAGAAGCCTGACGCGGCCAGCGTCTTCGGCTGCTACAAGAACCTCGACGCGCCCAACGACCAGGTGCGCGGCCCCATTTCACGCACACTGTGCGCGGGCTTCAACCGTTCCACCCTCCTGGTCAACCCGAACCAGCCGGACACCGGAACCGCGAACTTCTACCAGGACTCGGTGACCAACCAGTACGCGAAGAAGATCCACGCGCAGATGGCGGACGGCAAGGCCTACGCCTTCGCCTTCGACGACGTCGGCAATCAGGAGTCCCTCGTCCACGACGGCAACCCGCAGCAGGCAAATCTGACGCTGGACCCCTTCAACTGACGGACTCCGCTCAGCGCATACCGCCGATAAGCGGCATGCGCTGAGTGTCCCGTCACGTGGGTGTCGGCTGAGGTACCCCCGACAGGCCCGCGGCCCATCCGGAAACGCCTCGGGAACCCTCTTGGGGCTTCCCAACCCAGCCGCCCCCGGCTACAGCCACCCTCGGCGGGCGGCCTGCCAGGCCAACTGCATACGGGTCCCCGCTCCGGCCAGTTCCATCAAGCGCTGGATGTGCCTTTGCACCGTACGGCGGCTCAGGCCCAGTTGGGTGGCCATCGCCTTGTCGGTGACCCCTACCACCAGGAGGGCGAGCAGGCGCCTGTCGAAGGCGGACAGCGGGTCCGGCCCGCCGACCCCGTCCGTACCGGCGACCGTACCGGATGCGTCGATGGCCAGGGGGACGGCGTCCTCCCAGTAGCGTTCGAAGAGGGCGATGAGGGCGGCGAGCAGACTGCTGTCGCGCAAGAGGGCTGCGGTCGGTTCGTCGGGATTGCCCTGGGGGCCGCCGGGCACGAGCGGGCAGACCGCGATGGCGCGGTCCGCGATCGCCAGGCGCAGCGGCAGGTGCGGGACCGCGCGGGCGACCTCCCCAGCGCGCATCCCCGTAACAACGTTGTCAACGGCCCCTTCGTCATCGAAGAAGGCCTTCTCGTACAGCACCCGGTAGTGCACGCCCCGCCCCAGGGCCTCGTATTCCGAGTCGTTGCTGCCCGACGGCATGGCCACGTACTGGGCCTTGCAGAACCAGAGCATCTCGTGCTGGGCACTGGCCTGGATCTGTCGCAGATGCTGGCGCAGGGCTTCGGCGCCCGTGATGACCTCGATCAGTTCGCTGGCGTCCCGCCGACGCATGGTGTCGCGGTACGTCTGGAGCAGGTTGGTGACTTCGGCGCGGGCGACGTCGAGTGCGTCGGCATTCTGTTTGAGACGGGGCAGCAGTGCCACATCGGGGGGAGTGGCGCGGAAGTGCCGCGGCACCATGTCGGTGTGGCTCGCCAGTCCCTTGGCGGCCAGCGCATCGAGGACGGCGGCAGCCTCGGCCGGACTCAGACCGGTGTGCGAGGCAACGTCCTCGGCCGATGCCTGACCGACCGTCATGAGATGCCGGTAGACGGACTCTTCGGCGTCCGACACCCCCGCAGGCCCCAGCGTCATGGCATCCTCCCCGCGACCGATCGGCTTCGATGGTCGAACACCGTACTGCACGGTTGTTACCGCGGGGTGAGGGTGAGCGGGGCCGTCCTTCGCCCGCCCACCCTCCGCTGAGCTCCAGGTCACTATCCGCGGTGCAGGAAGGCCCGGTGCACGGTCTGTCGCACCGAGTTGCCCTCCTTGTCCCGTGCCGTCACCCTCAGTGTCACGTACGCGTCTCCGCGTACCCGGGACGGCTTCCTGACGGCGGCCTCGAACACGTTGCGCCCGCGGCTTTGCACTTCGGCCCTGCTCCAGCTGTTGCCGTCGTCGTAAGAGACCTCGACCTGGAGGCTCACGCCGTGGGGCGCGGCCAGCCCGTCCTGCGCACGGACCGACAGGCCGAACCGGTGTGTACGGCCGGAATCGACGGCGTTGTCGGCGTCGACCGGTACGTCGTAGTCGAGTTGGAGCAGGGGCAGTGGCGTCGCCTCTCTCGCGCTTGCCGAACGGAACGACCAGGACGTCTCGGTGTCGGTGCCGTAGGCCCACTCCTGCGACCGCCGCGAAGTGGTGAGGTCCAGCCGGTAATCGGCGGCACCGGACAGCACCTCGAAGTCCGCGAAACCGCTGTCCGCCTGCGCGATCATCCGTCCGTCGCGGTACAGAACGGCGGAGGCCGAGTCGCCCTGCGCCGTCTTCGCCGTACCGGAGGTGCCGATGCCGCCGCCGTCGGCGAGGAGGCGTGACTGATGGCCGGCCTGCGAATCGGTGAACTCCGGTATGCGCAGGCTCAGTACGTCGCCCGAGCGCACGGACGGAAATGCGGTGAAACGCGGGATCGACGGCCGTACGACGGCTCCCTGCCAGGTTTCACTCGTTCGCTCGCCCGCACGGTACGCGCGCGGTGCGTCCGCCATCCCGACGCTCAAGGGCGCGTCCTGGTCGAACGTGGTCTCGTGATGCACCAGGTGCCGCCAGACGGTGTCACCGGAACTCACGTATTCGGTTCGGTCGAAACCGGTCGGTACATAGCGGGTGTACTGCAGCCAGGCGGTGTCCTGGTACGGCCGCCGGGCGAAGCGCTGCTCACTGGCCCAGCGCGTGCCGCCGTTGTCCGCGTATCTGGCCTTCACCACCGCGCTGTTGCGCTCGGACACCGTGTACACCACCTTCGCGGGAATGCGCTGGGACGACACCTGCATGACGTCGTACAGGTACGGGCTGCGAGCGGTTCCGGTGAACCGGACGGTGGTGTCCCCCTTGGCGATCCGCTTCAGCAGGGCGGCTCCCGCCTTTGCCCCGATCCTGACGGTCGGCACCCCCCAGCGGTCGCCGGCCGGGTGCCAGCGGGTCCATGCGATGTCGCTGAAATGGACGAGCACGATGCCGCGCACCCCGGCGGCTGCGGCCTTTGCGGCCAACTCCCTTTCGTCAAGGTTCTGTTCGTTGGTGAGGACGGCGAGTTTGCCACGCGCTCGACGGAAGGCCGGAGAAGCCGCGTCTCCCGCGTCCACCGCGGTCAGACGTGTTCCCTTCTCGTCGAAGAGGGGCGAGGACGGCATGTAGTAGGCGTCCGGTGTCTGCTTGCCGCCCTTGCCGCCCGACACGGTCATCTCAAGGAGAGGCGCGACGAGTTGCCAGCGCGAGGCGAACTCGAAGGTGCCGTCGGTGACGGCGGCCGTGGGGCTGACGTACAGGCGCTTGCCGACATCGAAGTACATCGTTCCCTGGAGCAGACTGTGCCCGTCGATCTTCCGGTACGTCTGGTAGCTGAGGATGCCGCGCTGCTCGGCCGGCCGCGGCGTGCGGATGTCGACCAGAGTCGTCCTGCGCAGGTCGAGCGTGACGGACATGTCCTTGGTGACCTTGACCTCCGGCAGGACCACGTGCCGCAGTTCCTGTCCGTCGGCCGCCGGGTCCAGGGACGAGTAGTCCAACTGGTAGGTGCCCTCCTCCACTTCGGCGACCGCGGCATCGGTGCCGGTGTAGTCGACGAAGCCGTCGGCGCCCCAGATCGTCGGCAGCGCCTCCACCTGCTTGCCCTGGAGGTCCACGGTCTTGACGGTCAGACGATGTGTGGGCCCCTGCACCGCCAGGCTGACCGTGGTGTGCACGGTGACCTTGCCGTCCTCGGAGACCGCGGTCACGTACCCGTAATAGTCGCCCTGCTGGACGCGGGCCGGATCGACCGTCAGCGGCACCTCGGCGGTGGCGCCCGCGGGTACCGCCACGGAGCCGGATCCGAGTTCTACGGCCCCGTCCCCGGGTGTGCGGCCCCCGGCTGTGGCCAACCGGGCCGTGAGAGCCAGTTTGATGTCGGCGTCGGAGGTGTTCGTGTACCGCAGTTGCGTCGTACGGGCCTCGCCGCCGCTGCTCTCGAACGGGCCCAGAGTGACGGTGCCGGTCGCGGTCACGGGACCCAGAGCTGCCGCCGCCACGTCGACGAGCCCGCCGCCCTGCTCGGTCACCGCCTGATCGGATGCCGTGCGAGCGGTACTGACCAGCGCGTCCTTCAACTGGGCCCCGCTCCAGTTCGGATGGCGCTGAGCGAGCAGCGCGGCCGCTCCTGCCACGTGCGGTGTCGCCATCGACGTACCGGAAGCCGCTACATGCAGTGCGTCGACCGGCTCACCCATCGTCGTCCCGGCCGCGCGAGCCGCGACGATGCCGACACCCGGCGCCGTCAGGTCGGGCTTGACCGCGTCGTCTCCTGAACGGGGACCACGGCTGGAGAACGACGCGAGCTTACCGGCGCGGTCGACGGCCCCGACGGTCAGGGCCGCGTTCGCGGCGCCGGGGGAGCCGATCGTGCCGAGGCCCTGCGCGCCGCTGTTGCCCGCCGCGACAACGAACAACGTGCCCGTGCGCTCGGAGAGTTCGTTCAGCGCAAGGCTCATCGGGTCCGTACCGTCGCTCGGACTGTCCGAACCCAGGCTCATGTTGACGACCTTGGCGCCCGTGCCCGCCGCCCATTCCATTCCGGCGATCACTTGGGACTCGCTGCCGTAGCCGTCGTCCCCGAGCACCTTCCCGATGAGCAGATCGGCGGCGGGCGCCACACCCTTGCCGCCCTTGCCCCCGCTGGACGCGGCTCCGCTGCCGCCGACGATGGACGCGACATGCGTACCGTGCCCGAAGACGTCCCCGGTACCGGAACTACCGGAGAAGTCCTTGGCCGCGGCGATCCGCCCGGCCAGGTCCGGATGGGACTGGTCCGCGCCGGTGTCCAGCACCGCGACCTTGACCGACTCGCCGTGCAGCCCGGCGTTCCATGCCGCGGGCGCGCCGATCTGCGGAACACTGCGGTCCAGGGTGGAGCGCACCCGGCCGTCCAGCCAGACCCGCGGAGAGCCGGCCGTCGCGGCGGCGTGCGGCTGACGTTCCTCGCTCGCCAGTTGCTTCCAGAACCGGCCCAGGTCCTCCTTGCCGACCCGCACGGACCGCGCGCCGATGCTGTCCAGCCGACGGACCGGGGAGCCGCTCTCGGCGAGGCTGCTCAACCGCTGTACGGCGGACGCCGTCGCCCCCTCGGCTCCCGCCACGATCAGCGGGAGCGCATCGCTGTGCGCCTCGTCGTACCGCTGGGCGAGGAGGCCGCTCACATCGAACAGATTCCGGTCCAACAGCCCCGCCGCGACCAGGTCCCCGGCGTCGGAAGGCAGGACCGTCAAGCGCCCGTCCTCTTCGTACGTGCGAAAGACGATGTGCCGTCGTCCGGGTCCGGGCGCGACCGAGGCAGTCCGCCGGCCCTCCGCGTCCGTGCTCACGGTCACCCGGTCACCGGTGATCAGACGAACGCTGCCGGCGCTCTTCGATGCGGCCTCGTCGGTCACCGCCTGCGCCGTGTGCTGTGTACCACCGGTATCGGCTGCCACCGGCGAAACGGCGCCGGCAGCCAGGGCAAGTCCCGTCGATATCGCCGCCGCCAGGCGGATCCGTCTCATCAGTGTCATGCCTTCCGTCGTACGCGCAGGGAAGTTCACGCGGTGGACAGAATCTGGCGGCACCGATCTGGATGTCACTTGTTTTCGCTGGCACAGGTGGGACATGTCGCAACCACGACAGCCTCATCCCCTCCAGGCGTGTGAGTGGTTCAGCGGGCAGGCCCCGTCCTACCGCAAGCAGGCCGTCCACGGATGAAGACCGGCTCCATGCGCGGTGCTCCCGTCGGCCATGGGCTGGTCCTGCTGTTCCAGCCATTTCGTGATCGCTCGGTTCGTTTCCTCGGGCTTCTCCTGCTGGATCCAGTGGCCGCAGTCCAGACTGACCACCTCCACGTCGGGGACGAACTCGCTCAGGTTCTCGGACCTCGCGACCAGGTCCCGGTCGCCGTAGATCATGAGCGTGGGCTGGTGGATGATCGGGTCCGCGTCCGCCAGCAGGCGCCAGTTGCGGTCGAGGTTCCGGTACCAGTTGATGCCGCCGGTGAACCCGGATGTCTTGAAGGCGGAGACGAGGACGGCCAGTTCGCTGTCGCTCATGACGGGCTCACCGAGGGGTGTGTGCGCTCTGGCGAGATTGATCAGCGCCATGCCGGGCTGCGGTTCCGCGGCGGGTACGTTCTTCCGGTACAGATTGCGCAGGAACGGGAAGGTGTTGTCGTCGAAGACGGCGTCGGCGACGCCCGGTTGCCGGTTGAAGTGCACGAAGTAGAAGTCGCCGCCGAGCACCTCCTCCATGGACTCGATCCACGGCTTCTCTCCGCGCTCCTGGTAGGGCAGGCTCAAGTTGATCACCTTGTTGACGCGGTCGGGGTGCAGCAGCGTCAGTCCCCAGACGACGAACGCGCCCCAGTCATGGCCGACGAAGATGGCGTCCTTGTACCCGTAGTGGTCCAGGAGTGCGACGAGGTCGCCCGACAGGTGTGCGATGTCGTAGTCCGTCACGTCGGCCGGGCGGGAGGAGTTGCCGTAGCCCCGCTGATTCGGAACGATCACGTGGTAGCCGGCCGCGGCGAGGGCGGGCATCTGGTGGCGCCAGGAGAAGGCGTGCTCGGGCCAGCCGTGGCAGAGCACGATGGGCCTTCCCGCGTTCTCTTGGCCCGCTTCGAAGACTTCGAGTTCCACGCCGTTGACGGGGATGAGGGTGGGCTCGGGGAAATCGGTTGAGGTCATGGCGCCATCCTGTCGCCCGAAACCGGTCACCTCATGACCGGTTTCCTATGAGAGTTTGTCGGAATGCGAACCGACCGGCTGGTGGCCGTCCTCCTGTTGCTGCAGCGGCGCGAGCAGGTGACGGCGGCGGAGGTCGCCCGGGAACTGGAGGTATCCGAACGCACCGCCCGCCGCGACCTCGACGCCCTGGCCATGGCAGGGGTGCCGGTCTACGCCACGCAGGGCCGAGGGGGTGGGTGGCGCCTCGTGGGCGGCGCCCGCACCGATCTGTCGGGGTTGACCGCGAGTGAGGCGCGCGCCCTGTTCCTGGTCGCCGGTCCGGCCTCGGCCGCGACACCGGCCGTGAAAGCGGCCCTGCGCAAGCTCGTCCAGGCCCTGCCCGAGCCGTTCCGGGCGCAGGCCGAGGCGGCGTCGTCGTCCTTGGTGATGGACCCACGACAGTGGGGAGCGAGCCGGGTCGAGCACCGACCGCCCCCCTTCCTCGACGACCTCCAGGACGCGGTGATCCGCGGCGTCCAGGTGCGGCTCGGCTACGTCGACGGCAAAGGCGCCGAAACGAAGAGAACCGTCCACCCGCTGGGCATCGTCGCCAAAGGCCCCGCCTGGTACCTCGTCACCCATACCGAGGCCGGCCGGCGGACCTTCCGCATCGACCGCGTGTCGTCCGCCGACCCGACGGACGATCTGGTGCAACGGCGGGAGGACTTCGACCTCGCCGCGAGCTGGCGCGAGATCGCCGACGAGGTCGACCGCAGACGAACGCCCCTGGAGATCCAGGCCCTCTGCACACCCCACGGCATCGGCATACTCCGGATCGGACTCGGCGATCGACTCGAAGTGGGGGGTACCACGACCGACGGCCGCGTCGAAGTCGTGATCCGCGGCCGCGACGAGTACACGCTCGCCGGCGAGCTCGCCGGGCTGGTCGAATGGCTTGAGGTGACCGCCCCTCCGAGCGTGCGACACCACCTGGCCTCGATCGGCGACGCGCTCGCCGAACGCTACGGCTGAGACCGTCCCGCCCCCGATTGCTGAGGCGCTCACGCAAAGCCCGATCCGAACGAGGCGGAGCTTGTTGTTCCAGCGCGCGGCTACGGCACCCGTCCGCCGCCAGGCTGACACACTGCCAGGGGCGCGGCCGGGGCAGGCAGGACTGGCTGTGTGCGGGGGAGGACAGGCAACGGGGGGATGTGTGCCTGTCCGCCCCCGCACGAGACGCGCTCACGGGGGGAAAGCGGGTCTCGCGGGGTCGCTCGCGCGCGACCCATTTGCTACAGCGCACCGCTGGTCCGGGGTGTCACACCCCCGGGGGATGCCGCTGGTCGAGCGGGTGGCTGCCCAACAGCTGAGCAGCCTGGTACTGCGCCTGCTCGGCAGCGGCCTGGGCGTCTGCCACGACGTCTCCCCGCTCGCGCACCAGGTCCTCGTAGATCGGTGGGGTTCCCTCGTTCGAACTGTCTGTCACTGTGCTGGCCTTTCTACCTCGGGCGCTTTCTGCAGTACTGGTTCCGGCACGGAGCTCGGCTGTCGCGAGGCCCCACAGAAGCGCCACGTTCACGTCACATCAGGTTCGGTTGATCCGCGCGGCAATGCCGTGGCCGATCAGCAGATAAATGGCGGCCGGAAGTCCGTAATTGAGGATGGTGCGTAGCGCCTCTGTGTCCATGGTGAAAATGTCTTGTGCCCATTCGGACAGCCAGTCCGCCGCTCCGTGCACGAATTCGACGAAGGGGTTCGCCTGATTGGCGTCGAGCAGGTGGAGCACGATCCACAACCCCAGCAGACCAGCCGCGATGTCGGCGATCGTGCAGATGGTGAGGGCCGTTCTGCGTGCTGCGGCCTGGTTGCGGGCGGAGTGGTCGGGCGCTGGCGGTTGGTCGTAGCTCTGGTATCCGGAAGCCGGGCCGTTGTTGTTCATGGGGAATCCGCTCTGACGGGTTTGCTGCCTCCTTCTACAGCGCCCGGTATTCGCCGCCGCGTTACACCCGGGACCTGGAACACCACTATGTCGCGGCCTATTCGGTCACGTACGCAAAAGGCCACACTGCGCCGTACATTCCGGGCACCGGAGAGCGATGTCCAAAGCGACCCGCGCCCTCACATTGATCAGCTGGCGTGCGCGTCGTGGCCGTCTGTTGCTATCCCTGCCCTGGCAGGAGTGGGGCGACCGTTGAAGCGTTTCCGCTGGTGGCAGATGCTCACCCTCGGAGGGCCACGTCAAGGCCCACCTGTACCTCGACGGCAGGCATCACGCCGAGTCCAAAGGCCCTGCCGTCTTCCCCGTCCACGGCGGCACCGTCGAGGTAAGGGCGAGCGCCTTCGGGCTCAAGCGCTGCCACTACGTCACCGTCGAAGGGGCCGAGCACCAACTCGTCCCGGACCCCGCCTTCGCCGAAGGGCGCCGCGCGCGCCTCGACCGCGCGCACCCCGCACTGAGCCGCTGGATCGGTTTCCTCTCGTCGGTCGTGCTCGTCATCGGCCTGGTTCTGCTGATCCGGCATCGTCCGGGACGGCGCGATTTCGGCGGCCGAGCACTTGAAGAGGGAGAACTTCACGGGCAGACGTAGGTGCAGGTGTCATGGTGCGGTCCCTGAAAAGGCGAGCGTGAGTGCAGGCGCCGGTGCGGGACACCTGAAGTGCTGTGCAGTGGCGTGGTGAACGGGCCAGCTGGACCTAGCAGTTGACGCCGTCACGGGGGCGCAGCGTTCACGGCAGGCCGTCGTCGCCGTCGCGCGGCCGGGCTGTTCAGTGCGCGGTGAGCCCGCCGTCGACCACCAGCTCCGAGCCGGTGACGAACGAGGAGTCGTCGCAGGCCAGGAAAAGGATCGCGGGTGCGACCTCGTCGGCGCGGCCGGCTCGGCGCATGGGGGTGCGTTGGATGTCCGGCTGCTGGTCGCCCTGGTCGTCCAGGAGTTCCTGGATCATCGGCGTGGCGATCACGCCGGGATGCACCGAGTTGATCCGTACTCCCTGCCGGGCGTACTCGACCGCGGCGGTCTTGCTCAGCAGGCGCACGGCCCCCTTGGACGCCTGGTAGGCCGCAGCCGCACCGCTTCCTACCAGACCGAGTACGGACGACGTATTGATCACCGACGCGTTGCCGCTCGCACGCAGGAGCGGCATCGCCGCCTTCATGCCGAGCCATGTGCCTTTCTGGTTTACGTCGATGACTCTGTCCCAGGCCTCTTCCCGCGTGTCCTCGATACCTGGCCAGTCCAGGATGCCGGCGAGGTTCACCAGCACGTCCAGAGTTCCGAACCGGTCGCGTACGACGGTGATCACCTCGTCCCACTCCCGCGCGGAAGAGACATCGAGGCGGGCAGCGACGACCTCCGCGCCGTGGGTCCCGATCCGGTGGGACAGGTCCCGCAGGGGGCCTTCGGCGACATCGGTGATCACCAGCCGGGCGCCTTCGCGGGCGAAAAGTTCGGCGGTCGCTGTTCCGAGACCGCCGGTCGCGCCCGTGATGAGCGCGACCTTGCCGTCGAGTCGTTGTCCTGTCATGGATACGGTCCTTGATCCTCGTTGATGCTGACTGGCTGACTGCCCTGTCGGGACTTCTTGGCCCGCCGACGGCGCATTCGCCCCCGGTGGCCAGGGCGTCCGCAGCCCGGCCTCCTCTACGACGACTTCTGCTCGCGGTAGAGCACGAGGTGCTCGTGGTAGAGCACTCCGTCCCGGATGTCGCCCGTGGCGGTGAACCCGGTGTCGTCGACGTAGTCCAGGTGGTTGCCGGTCACCGTGTACCGGCCGGTGTACGCGCTGCGCCGCTCGCCGCGGGCTTCGTCGTAGCGGCCGTCCGGCAGCAGCTCCTGACGGATGTGACCGTCCGCGGTCACCCACATCCCGACCACGTCCACATGGTCGCCCTCAACGGTCCCGGCCATGGCGGCCTCCTCTCCTCGAACGGTGCGGTCCTTCCCGCTCCACCGAGTCTGGGCAGGTCAGCGGCCACCGACCAGGACG
>NZ_JBHUXV010000057.1:0-56623 GCF_042669125.1 Streptomyces sp. NPDC057253
CCGTGAGGTCGAGCGGCGGCGAGGTCCTTGCCTGGCAACAACAGCGCTGGGTGACGTCTTTCGAGGGCGGTGGAGGTTTCACGGCACGGGACACGGTGGGGGCAGATCTGACCGGACGTCCCCGGCCGCCCGCTGCCTGGCGCGCGGGCTCGTAGCCGTAGGGCTGCTCGCAGGCAGCCAGAGCCCAGTCGCGCCTTGTGCCCGGCCTACTGCCAGTAGTTCTCGACCACCGAACCCGGCCTGGGAACCGCCGCATCAGGGTCTGCGTCGAAGTCCCGCCGCGCACGACGTTGCCGGAGAAGATCCCAGCACTGATCGAGTTCGACCTCGACTGCCTGCAACTCGTCGTGTTCGGTCCGTTCGTCCAGGGAGCCGTCCGCCCGCTGACTGCGCAGCTTGTGCTCCCGATCGACCAGTGCGGCGATCCGGTCCAGGATGCTGTCGTCGTTCACTGGTCTTCCTTCAGTTGTCGGGCCGGGGCCGGATGTGCCCCGGGGGCGGGCCGGAGAGCTGCGACCTGGCCGCGAAGGAGGTCGTTCTCGGCCTGGAGGGCGTCAACCCGGTGCCGAAGAGGCTGCAGCACGGACGCGACTTCCTCGGATGTGTAGCGCGGAGTGATGTGCTGAGGGCAGTTCCAGTCGAATGCCGTGACCTCGACGCGCACCTCACGTTCGACGATCGCCCGGTACCCCGGGACCGCCGACGCACTCGACGACGCCCCTTGGTGGCGTACGTCGTCGATGGTCGCGACTCCGAAGACCTTGAGGCGCACCTGGTGGGCGTAGTCCATGAAGATCATGGATACGCGGGGGTCGTGTGCCACGTTGCCGGTGCTGATGTACTGACGATTTCCTCGGAAGTCGGCCCAGGCCAGGGTGTGTTCGTCGAGGGCTGTCACGAATCCCGGTGGTCCGCCGCGGAACTGGACGTACGGCCAGCCGCTGCTGCCGACCGTCGCCAGATAGAAGCCGTCCCGACCGGCGATGAAGTCCCGTTCGTCGGGGCCCAGGGGGTCCCTGATCCGATCGAGTGCGTGGGTCTCCGCAGCCTCGGTGTTCGGAGCCGGCCCCGGCCCGTCCGCCGTCCCCGTGCCCGTGCCCGAACGGCTCGTACCGGAGCGATGCCTGTCCGTGCGGTCGTTGGAGGTCCGGCTTCCGTACTCGTCCTGCGCTTTCAGGACTGGCTCGGTGAACGCGATCGCGCGGTAGTTGCGGCTCATCGGTCCCTCCTTGTCGGAGCGAGCCCCATGCTCGCCGTCTGCTTGGTGCGTTGCCATGCGGGAAGGCCGTGACCGGGGCGGCCGTGTCGCCGAAGCTAGGTGGGTGCAACGGGGGAGAGGCGAAGCCCCACGCGCCGCCGGGCGCCTGCGAAGGGTGCGGACGGCCCGGCGCCTCGACATCGCTGCCTACTTGGCGGGCGTCGACCGAACCGCCGTGACGATCAGTCCTTCGACGGCGTGCGGGTTGGTGATCATGGGGAGGTGTCCCGCCGTGACTTCGGTGATCTTGGCTCCCGCGTTCTTGCCCATCGTCCTCTGCAAGGCCGGGGGGACGATGTGGTCCTGGGTCCCGAGAAGGTAGAAGCTGGGGAGCGACTTCCAGGCCGGCACTCCGGACTCCTCCGTGAGCGCGCTCAGGGTGACGGGCCGTTGGGCCGCGGCCATCGCGGCCGCGTCCCGTTCGGGGATGCCGTTCGCGACGGCGTCCGGGAAGACACTCTGCTTGAGGTAGAGGTCGTAGTCGCCGGCCGGAGCGTCCGGGTACTGCGCGAAGTCGAAGAGGTCGGCCGGGTTGACTTCGTGGTTCGGGTCCAACATCCCAAGGACGCTGTCACCTTCGTCGGGAACGAAAGCGTTGATGTAGACGAGGGCTTCGACGTCCTTGTCCGACCTGGCGGCGTTCGTGATGACGGCTCCTCCGTACGAGTGGCCGACCAAAACGACCGGGCCGGTGGTTCGGTCGCGGAGGAACGCGGCGAGGTACTCGGAGTCTTCGCGCAGCCCACGCAGCGGGTTCGGCGGCGCAAGGACCTGGTAGCCCTTCGTCTGCAGGTCACGGGTGACCTTCGCCCACCCCGAGGAATCCGCCCAGGCTCCGTGAACGAGCACCACCGTGGGCTTGGGCTTCGACACGCTTGCACGCGCGGCGCTCGTCGCGAGCGGTTGACCACCCGCTTTGCCGGCCGCCTGGGGTGCGGAGAGGCCGGTCAGGGCCAGCGTCCCGATGAGGGAGAGAAGGCTGGCGGTGTGCAGCCGTCGTGCACGGAAGACCCTCACTGTGACTCCTGACGAGTTGGTCGGATCGATCGGTAGATGTCAGGAGCCTGAGTGAAGAGACTGACGTTCTTGTGCATGACTAGTTGACGGGACTGAACTGCATGGAGGAAGGCGCCCGGAGTTCCGACGTGGTCAGCCGGACACCCATGCACGCGGCGGTGCAGGAATCCTTCACTTTTCGTCCACCACGCACTACTAGATTCTCGACTCAACAACGCCGGTGTCGGCCCCAGTTGATGGACAACGGGTACCGGACACTGTGCGATCGATGTCGCCGGCCCGTCCTTAGGATCGCCCCGTGAACCAAACAGACGACCCGTTGATGGCGGTCGCGTCCGCCTATGCCGCAGTATTCGAGGATCTGGCCGCCGCGACCACGGGGCGGACCCGAAGAGGTCCGCAGGGCACCGTGCTCGCGATCTCCGGGGCGCCGATTGCCGCATTGAACGCGATCATCAGCCCCAGTCTGGAACCGAGTGCCGAAGAGATCATGGCGTTGGCGGCCGCCGCGAGTCCGTGGGAGCTTCCCTGGAGCATCCACGTCCGGGGGATTCCGGGGCCTCTCGTCACCGAGGCGGCAGCACTGCACGGCCTGACTCATTTCGAGCGGGAGCCACTCATGGTCCGGCGCTCCGACCAGGGAGTGCCGACGGAGCCGGTCGCCGCTGGGCTGCGGGTACGGGTGGTGGGGACTGACGAGCTCGCTCTGTACGCCAAGACCGTGGCGGAAGGCTTCGAAGCGCCTCACGAGCTTTTCCAGGTACTTGCCGACCCGTCCCTGGGGCGGATCAACGGGATCACGTTCTACCTCGCGGAGCTGGACGGCGTACCCGTGGGAACGGGTATGACGGCCACTTCCGGTGACCTGACCGGCCTGTTCAACATCACCACGCTGCCGGGCTACAGGCGGCGTGGTTACGGGCGGGCCCTCACGCTGGAGATGATTCGTGCGGGCTTCGCCGCAGGTGCCGGCACGGCCTACCTCTACGCGTCCAGGATGGGCGAACCCGTGTATGCGGCGGTCGGCTTCCGCACAGAGGAGCACCTGACGGTGATCACCGCTCCGGCATAGCTCGTCCTGTCCCCGTCGCCGCCGCGGCCGGGACCCGAGCCTGGGCAGTGGTCCTGGGCGGAGATGTAACGCTGCTGGTGGCTGAGACCGGCGGGGACGGGGCGGTGCCTTCCGCTCCCCGGCGAAAGCCTGCCGCCACTCGCCCACTGCTCGGCCTGTACACCAACGGCTCTGACAGCAACCACATGTGACGTACCGTCAGCCCGTGCCGTGCAGCCCTGGACAGTGCGAGCCTTCTCCGGCTGCCACTCTTTGCTGAACAACCTGACCAGGCGCTGTGCCCCGTTGGTGCAGGCAGGGCGCGGCCAGGCGGCGGCCCCCTTCTCCGCCGCACAGGCACCGGCCGTACCCTCTGCCGCTGCGGTCTCGCCCAGGTGGAGGCAGACTGGGAAGGTGAGTGACATACACCTCGAAGGTGCTGGCACCACGCCCGCGCCTCGCCCGGTGCATCAGCAGACGCTGGCTCTCGCGGCCATGATGTTCGCAGTGGCGATGACGTTCATCGACCAGACGATCGTCTCGATCGCAGCCCCGGACATCGTGCGCGAGCTGGACCTTTCAGCGTCCGGCATGCAGTGGGTGATCAACGCATACCTCCTGGCACTGGCTGCCTTCTTCGCCGTCGGCGGCCGCCTCGCCGACCTGTACGGCCCACGCCGGATCGTGGTCATCGGCACGCTGGTGTTCGTCGTGTCCTCGATGATGTGCGGCTGTGTCCCCAAGGGGGACGCCGCGCAGGGCTGGCTCATCGGCTTCCGAGCCGTCCAGGGCGTCGGGGCGGCACTGCTCTTCCCCGCGGCGCTCGCGGTGGTCGTAGCGGTGTTCCCGGCCGAGCGGCGCGGCCGGGCCCTGGCGCTGTTCTTCGGGCTGTCCGGCGCGCTGACCGCCGTCGGACCGCTGCTGGGCGGCTGGCTCACGGCGGCCTGGACCTGGCGCGCGGTGTTCTGGGTCAACGTCCCCGTGGCCGTGGTGGCGCTGCTACTGACCGCGATGGCGCACATCGCCGACCGCAGACGGACCGGCACCCTGGACATCGTGGGCGCCGCGCTCATGGCAGCCGGCATGGGCCTCAGCGTCCTCGGCTTCCAACAGGCGTACACCTGGGGCTGGGACAGCCCTGCCACCTGGCTCTGCGTCGCCGGCGGCCTCGCGATCCTCGCCGTCTTCGTCCGCTACGAACGGGGCGTCCAGCATCCCCTGATCGACCTGCGCGTCTTCCGGGACCGGGGCTTCACCATGGACGCGGCGGTGCTGTTCTTCGCGATGCTCGCCTTCGTCCCGCTGTTCTTCTTCGCGTCCGTGTACGCACAGGTCTCCCTCAGCGCCTCGCCCAACCAGGCGGCGATGTTCCTGCTGTACGTCTTCGCAGGCTTCGCCATTGCCTCGCAGTGGGGTGGGCGGATCCTCGATCAGCGCGGCGCGCGCCCGGCACTGAAGGCGGGCGCTGTCGTGGGCTGCGTCGGGTTCGCCCTGTGGGCGGGCAAGCTGACCGACCTGTCCATGCACGACCAGTGGCCGTACGCGGCCCTGGCCGGGGCGGGCATCGGCTTCATCCTCGCTCCCGCCTCCACGGACGCCGTCAACCGTGCGATCGGGCCGTCCTACGGCGAGGTCACGGGCGTCACCCAGACGGTGCGGAACTACGCGGCGAGCGTGGGCATGGCCGTCTTCGGCACCATGCTCACCCACGTCACGCGCTCGAACGTGACGAGCACCCTGGAGTCGCGGGGCCTGTCGGCCGAACAGGCCCGGGACACCGCCCACCGGGTCAGCAGCTCCATCACGGGCAGCGGCGACGCCAGCCCACCCTCGGGCACCGGCCCGGCGGCCGACCGGATGCGCGACATCGTCAGCGCGGTCCGCATGGACTTCGCCGAGGCCAACCAGTGGGTCTTCTACGGCATGGCCGTCGCCCTCGGCATCGCCTTCCTGTTCGCCTTGTGGCACCCGGGCGGCACCCCGGCCGCGGCCGAGGGCGCGTCCGCCGAGGCGCAGCACCCGCACACCGCCACGAAGACCGGCTGACGGACACCGCCGCCGCCCGTCTCAGGCGTGCTTTCCGGAGCCGCCTGCCCCAAAGCGGGCGTCGGCCCCCGAGTCGGCGGCCGCCGGCGGTGAAGCCCCGCGGGAGATCCGGGTCAGATCGGCAGCCAGGGACTCCAGCCACTCGACGACGGCGTAGTACCGGCGGGGCGCGCCCACCGGCTCGGCGTCGAACTCGGGATGCACCGGATCGATCCGCGGTACCGGCGTGGGCGGGGTGTCCCCGCCCGGATCCAGGGCCGCGGAGACCAGCAGCATCCGCCCGGCCATGCGTTCGCCGAGCGCCTCCACCATCCGCGCCGCCGAGGCGGGCAGCACGGTGACAGGCGGAGCCACGAGCCGTTCGGAGCCCCACAGGGTGTGGTGCCCGGCGATGAGCGTCGCCTGCCAGTCCACCGACGCCGGGTAGCCGCGCCCGGCGCCCGTCAGGGTCCTGGGCTCGCTCTGGAACTGCGCGTAGGCCGACTCGGCGAGGACGAGCGCGTGGTGCAGGGATCGCTGCCCCGGCGCGGCCGTCGGCACGATCGTGGCGGCGCCGCCCGCCACCGACGAGGTCGTGGCCACCACGACCTCCGCGGCCGTGCGCAGGAGTTCGGCGGCCGCGCGGCGCATCTCGTCATGAGCGCCCCGCGGCCACGCGAGCAGCCCGAACACGGCGCCGATCGTGCTGCCGATCAGCACGTCGAGCATGCGCACCTCCGCCAGTTTCCAGGTGGACGGCGCCAGCTGCGCGAACACCAGGGCCACCAGCACGGTGAACAGTCCCTGGGCCCACCCGACACCGCGCACCGGCCCGACGGTGAAGGCGAGCAGCATCCACAGGGGCAGCAGCACGGCGTAGACGTTGGTGTGGGTGCCCACCAGGGTCAGTGTCGCCGCGGTCAGCAGCGCCCCGGCCAGCGTGCCCGTGAGGGCGAGCCGGATGGTGTGCCGGGTCGCCTCCAGGGTGGTCCTGGTGAGACTGAGCGTGGCGAGCATGGCCCAGAAGCCGTGCGGGAGAGTGTCGAGGCCCGCGACGAGGCGCGCAGCCGTCAGGGCCAGCGCGATCCGCACCGCGTTCTGGAAGAACACCGACCGGCGCCCCGCATGACCGCGCAGCCGGTGCCACCACAGCACCGGGGCCGGCACGGTGGAGTACCAGAAGCGCTCCGGCGTCACCTCCACCTCGGCGTGCCGTCCGTGTACGGCACGGTCGGCCGCCGCCCCCGTGGCCAGCGCGGCATCCGCGATCTCCAGCACGGCCGCGTGCCTGCGCAGCACAGCGGGCGCGAATCCGGACCGGGCCGCGGCCTCCGGGTCGTCCGATGTCCCGCCGGACAAGGCCCACAGCGCGGCACGTGCCGAGGACAGCTCGGCGTACGGTCCCGCCGGCGAGGTCCCTGCGCGCAGGCACTCCGCCGTGGCCGTCGCGAGGTCCGCCGCGGTGCGCAGCACGGCTGCCACCTCGCGCTCCTCGGCCCAGGACGGGGCCGGCAGCCACGCCAGGCGATGGAGGAGCGTACGGACGGCGAGGCCGGTGTGGGCGAGGGCCCGCACCCGCACACCGGGACCGGCCGGACGCTCCGCCTCGGGCACCATCAGCGACCGCAGCCCCCGGCCGGCCTCTTCCGCCGCGCTGCGGTCGTGGGCCTTGAGGCCGTACGGCGGCACAGTCAGGGCTCGGGCACAGTGCGCCGCGGTCCGTGCGGCGCGAGCCGCCCGCTCCCGGTACGGCGTCGGTGCCGGCTCGGGGAAGATCAGTGCCTCGCTCGCCATCAGCAGCACCAGCCCGGTCGTCGTCCCGAGCAGCCGCTCGTCGAGCGAGCCTGGATCGTAGGGCGGGAACGACGGCAGGATGTAGAGCAGCTGGAGCCCCGGCGCCACGCCCGCCGGACGCGGTCCGGCCACGGCTGAGAAGGCCAGTGCGAAGCCGACCGCCAGCATCCCGGCGACGGCGCTCCAGGTGCGGACCGAGAGATAGGTGCCGACGACCACCAGGATCCAGCACACCGGAAGCACCCGCAGCATGCTCGCCGCACGCTGCCGCCCGGTTCCCGGGATCCGCGAGAGTCCGCCCAGGGCCACCGCGCCGAACAGCGCGTACGTGGCCGCGACGGGACTGTCCAGCCCATAGCGGAAGAGGTAGAAGCCGGTCGCAGCGGCCAGGGCCACACGCACGGCCCGGCGGCCTGAAGCGGCGTAGGCCGCCGGGAACAACCCGGCTGGGACACCCCTCACCCCTCCAGGATCACCCCAACACCCCGCGCGCGCGTCCTGGACCGTTGGCATGGCGGGGGAGGTGCCAGCGTCGAACGAGCCGTCGGCGTCCCTCGGTGTGCAAGGGGGCGTTCCGGTGGATCACCGGGGCACCTCGGTGCTTCCGTCGGCCGTGATGGCGGTGAGGAGGGGAGACGCGATGGTCAGCGCGACCGCGACGAGGCCATCCGGCTGGAAATGGGTGTGCCCATGCGCTCCCGAACCGGCGTGAGGTCTTGGCAACTCCCCTTTATTCCGGATGACTTCGTTCGGACATCCCCGAGGGCTGGAGTTGGTCTCCACAGACAGCGGCGAGGTGTCAAGGCCCCGGCGCCCGGCATGGAGGATGTCATGCCCGAGATGTATTTCCATGTGCGCTGGCCCGATGGGGCGACGCAGCGCTGCTATTCACCCTCCACGGTAGTCGAGGACTATTTCGTTCCCGGCGGTCAGTACGCACTTGCTGACTTCGTCGAGCGCAGCCGCACGGCACTCGGTATCGCGGGGGAGCGCGTGCAGGAGAAGTTCGGCTTCTTCTGCACCGGTGCCTCCGACCAGCTCGCGCAGATCGAGCGGACCGCCGCCGCGTACGCCACCGTCAGCGATGCCAAGGTCACGGTCGAATCCCTGGCCGGCGTCGACGGGAGCACACGGTGAGTTCGGCTCCGGCGACACGGTCGGCCGGCGCCCTCCCGCACAGCCTGACGGGCAGGGGAGGTGCCCCGATCCCGGTGGCCGTGGTCGGCGGCGGCCAGGCGGGGCTCTCGATGAGCTACTGCCTCGGCCGGCGCGGTGTCGAGCACGTCGTCCTCGAGGCGAACCGGGTCGGGCACGAGTGGCGCGAGCGCCGCTGGGACTCCTTCTGCCTGGTGACCCCCAACTGGCAGTGCAGGCTGCCCGGTTATCCGTACCAGGGCGACGACCCCGACGGGTTCATGGTCCGCGACGAGATCGTCCGGTACCTGGAGGACTACGTCTCCTTCTTCCGGCCGCCCCTGGCGGAGGGGGTCGCGGTCACCCGGCTGCGGCGCTCGCCGAGCGGAGTGTTCGAACTGTCCACCACCGCCGGGGACTTCACTGCCGAGCAGGTGGTGGTCGCCACCGGCCCCTACCACACGCCGTCCGTCCCGCCGATGGCCCAGCGCCTGCCCGACGGCATCACCCAGGTCCACTCCTCCCGCTACCGCAGCCCCGACCAACTCCCCGACGGCGCCGTCCTCGTGGTCGGCACCGGCCAGTCCGGCTGCCAGATCGCCGAGGACCTCCACCTCGCCGGGCGCCAGGTGCACCTGGCCGTCGGCAGCGCCCCTCGCGTGGCCCGCTTCTACCGCGGCCGCGACTGCGTGGCCTGGCTCGACGACATGGGCCACTACGACAAGTCCATCGATGAGTTCGACGACGCCGGCGCCGTGCGCATGCGGGTCAACCACTACGTCACCGGACGCGACGGCGGCCGTGACATCGACCTGCGCGCCTTCGCCCGCGACGGCATGCGGCTGTACGGGCGGCTGACCGCAATCACCGGTACCGACCTGGACTTCGCCGACGACCTGAAGGTGAACCTCGACCACGCCGACGCCGTCGCCGAGGGCATCAAGGACGCCATCGACACCCACATCACCTCGCACGGCATCGACGCCCCGACCGAGCCCCGGTACGTCCCGGTGTGGGAGCCGAACGAGCAGCCGCGCACGCTGGACCTGGAGGCCGCCGGCATCACCTCGGTGGTCTGGTCGACCGGCTTCCGGCGCGACCACCGATGGATCGAGACCCCCGTCTTCGACGGCCGCGGCTACCCCATGCACTGGCGCGGCGTCACCAGCACACCCGGACTGCACTTCCTCGGTCTGCCCTGGCAGTACTCGTGGGGCTCGGGCCGCTTCGAGGCGGTGGGCCGGGACGCGGAGTTCCTCGCGGACCACATCGACGCCTCGCGCCGCCTGGCCGACGTGTGCGGCACGCTCACCGGAGCCCCCAGCGAACTCGCCTCCGCCCTCCCGATCGGCTGAGGCACCATCACGCGGCTGAGGAAGAACACCATGCGGCTGAGGAACCACACCACGCGGTAGAGGAACCACACCATGGTCCACGACGCACACCGCCACATCGGCGTCCTGCCTGCCTATCCCTTCTACGGCGGCCCGCCCGTCAACCCGGACACCACCGCCCGCGCCACCGTCAAGCAGCTCATCGCCGACCTGGACGTGGAGGGCACCGAACGGGCCCTGGTCATCCCCAACTACGGCGTCCCTGACCCCGCGATCGCCTTCTCCTTCAACGAGCTCGCGCTGGAAGCAGCGCAGAGCGACGACCGCATCCGTGCCGGACTGTGGGTGTCCCCGCGCCCGGAGGACGCCCAACGCACCGAAAAGGCGCTCCAGTTGGCGGGCGAGCCCGGAGTCAAGGCCCTCAAGCTGAGCTTCCTGCTGGGCGGTCGCCCCACGGACCCCGCCTGCCGCCCTCAACTCGACCGCATCTTCGCCGAAGCCGCCCGGCACGGCCTCGTCGTCCACGTCCACACCTCTCCCGGCGCAGCCTCCGACATCGACGAGGTCGGCCGGCTCGTCGACTGGTACGCCGACCAAGTGCCCGTCCATCTCGTGCACTTCGGCGGCGGGATGAGCGGCCACATCAAGCTCGTCGGCTCCCGGTTCTTCGACTGGATCAGCGCCGGCAAGCGCGTCTACACCGACCTCTCCTGGGCCATCGGCTTCACTCCCCGCTGGCTGGCCCAGGAGATCGAGCGCCGCGGCATCGGCCACGACCGGGTGCTCTTCGCCAGCGACCAGCCATGGGGCGACTTCACCGGCGAGTACGCCCGCCTCGCCGAAGCCACCGGCGGCGGCGAACTCGGCGACCTGGTCTTCCGGGACACGTTCGCCACCCTCTACGACTGACCGATCCCCACGTCCGACCCACCCCCATCCGACCGACCCGCACGCCTGACCGACCCCCCTCTCCCTTCCCGTCCGCACAAGGAGACAGCCATGTCCGAAACCGTCGTCACCGCCGAACTCTCCGACGTCGAGCAGAAGTCCCTCGACGAGATCCCGCACCCCTCGCTCCCCGAGGGCACCAGCATCTACGGCTCCACCAAGGTCTTCCCCGACTACCAGGCCGAGAACGGCGAGACCTACTTCACCCTCGTCCATGGCATCGCCCACGAGTCCTCGGTCTCCTTCGTCGCCGTCCTCCAGGCCACCCGCGCCCTGCGCAAGGGCTTCGAGACCGCGATCTACTTCTACGGCCCCGGCTCGCTCAACTGCCTTGCCACCCGCGGCTTCCCGACCACCGGCAACTCCGCCTTCCCCGGCGAGCACAACATCAACAACCAGCTCAAGACGTTCATCGCCGAGGGCGGCAAGGTCTACTGCTGCCGCTTCGGCCTCTCCCTGCACGGCGCCCGCGAGGAGGACCTCATCGAGGGCGTCATCCCCACCCACCCCCTCGACGTCCAGGACGCGCTGATCCACTACGCGCGCAAGGGCGCCATCATCAACTCCACCTACCAGCTGTAGGGAGCACGACGTGAGCGTTGGCACCGGAAACAGCGGTACGGCGGTGGACGTGCGGATCATGACCCGCGCCGAACTTGCCCTGCGCGGCGTCGCGTCGGACACGCCCGTGCGGCGGCCGGACGGCGCGGGGCCCAGCGACGACGGACACGTCCTCGTCGACGGTGCCAACGCCGCGCTCCCACGCAATCCCCACAGTCCCTACTCCGTACGCGACGGCAAGGTGTGGCTCGGTGACGAGGACACCGGCCTCACCTACACCGCCGTACGCCGCCCGAGGTTCTACGACGTCACCACCGCCGACGGCATCCGCTACGAGCAGATCGCCCGCCTGCACGGCTCGGACGTCCTGGCCACCACCGTCGTGCAGACCTGCATCCGCTACGCCGAGTCCGACCGCTGCCGCTTCTGCACCATCGAGGAGTCCCTGCGCGCCGGAGCCACCGTGGCCGCCAAGACCCCGGCACAGCTCGCCGAGGTCGCCGAGGCCGCCGTACGCCTCGACGGCGTCAAGCAGATGGTGATGACCACCGGCACCACCACCGGACCCGACCGCGGCGCCCGCACCCTCGTACGGTCGGTCCGGGCCGTGCTGGCGGCCGTGCCCGGTCTACCGATCCAGGTGCAGTGCGAACCACCCGGCGACCTCGCCTGGATCCGCGCCCTGCACGACGCCGGGGCCACCGCCATCGGCATCCACGTCGAGTCCCTCGACGACGAGGTGCGCCGACGCTGGATGCCCGGCAAGTCGACGGTCCCGCTGGCCGACTACGAGGCCGCGTGGGACGAGGCGGTGCGCGTCTTCGGACCGAACCGCGTCTCCACCTACCTCCTGGTGGGACTTGGCGAAGATCCCGACGAACTCATCAAGGGCGCAGGCGAGTTGATCGACCGCGGGGTGTACCCCTTCGTCGTCCCGTTCCGCCCGATGAGCGGCACCCTCGCCGCCCGCGACGGCGTCGCAGCACCGGACGCACAACTCCTGACGTACGTCACCGAGCGCGTCGCCGCGCAGCTGCGTGCCGCCGGGATGAGCGGCGCCGACCAGAAGGCCGGCTGTGCGGCCTGCGGCGCGTGCAGCGTGCTCCAGACAGCGGGCGGGTGAGCGCCGTGAACCTCGACGGTTCCGTGACCGTGCCGACCGTGGACGATCCGCAGGACATCCTGGCCCTGCTGGGCGACCGCAACACGCTCGCCCGTCGGCCCGCCTTCCACATCGAGGAGGCGGACGGCGCTGCGGACATGGTCGCCTACCGGGAGCTGCGCCGCGTCGCCTTCGTCCAGGAGCAGCAACTCTTCGCCCACCACGACCTGGACGACCACGACACCGACCCCCGGACCGTCGTCCTGGTCGCGAAGGACCTTGAGGGCACCGTGGTCGGCGGGGTGCGCCTCGGCCCCGTCGACGACGGCCCCGACCTCGGCTGGTGGCAGGGCGGGCGCCTGGTCGTCGCCCGCCGGACCCGCGGCCCGCACGGCATCGGCGCCGCGCTCGTCCGGGCCGCCTGCGCCCGCGCCGAGGCGGAAGGCGTGCTGCGCTTCGACGCGACCGTCCAGGCGCGCAACGAGGTGCTGTTCCGGCGACTCGGCTGGCAGCGGGTGCGGGACACGACGGTCGCGGGCGCGCCGCACGTCCTGATGCGCTGGCCGATCGGCCGCATCGCCACCCTCGCGGCAGCCACGAAGTCCCCCCTCGGGCCGCTCCTCACCGCGCTGGCTTCGCCCCGGGGCTTCGTCGGTGACGATGGCGCGCCGGTCCCCGGCACCGACGTGATCGCGGCGTGCGACGCGATCGTGCCGTCCATGGTCGAACGCGACCCCGAGTGGGCGGGCTGGTGCGCGGTCCTCGTGAACGCCAACGATCTCGCCGCGATGGGCGCAGCCCCGCTCGGGCTGCTCGACGCGCTGGGCGCCCGCGACGCCGCACACGCCGCCCGGGTCCTGTCCGGACTGACCCGCGCGGCACAGGCGTACGACATCCCCGTGCTCGGCGGACACACCCAACTCGGCGTCCCGGCCGCCCTGTCGGTGACCGCGCTCGGCCGCACGGACCGGCCGGTGCCCGGTGGCGGCGGCCGCCCCGGACACGCCGTACGGCTCACCGCCGACCTCGGGGGGAGCTGGCGCCCGGGCTACCGGGGCCGCCAGTGGGACTCGACCAGCCACCGCCGTAGCGACGAACTGCGCACCATGACCGGCGCGGTGGCCGCCGCCCGGCCCGCCGCCGCCAAGGACGTGTCGATGGCGGGCATCGCCGGCACCCTCGGCATGCTCGCCGAGGCGAGCGGCTGCCGCGCGGTGCTCGACGTGGCCGCCGTGCCCCGGCCGGAGGCCGCGACGGTGGGGGACTGGTTCACCTGTTTCCCGGGCTTCGCGATGCTCACGGCCGACGAACCGGGCGCACCGCCCCTGCCCGCCGGACCCGCCACGGGTGCGGTGTGCGGGGAGCTCACCGAAGGAGAAGGCGTCGGGCTGCGCTGGCCCGACGGAGAGATCACCGAAGCGGTCATGTCCACCGTGACCGGGATGGGGACCGCCGCATGAGCACCCTGCGCATGGCCGCCGTCGCCGCCGAGTTCGGCCGCGACCTGGAGGAGGACTTCCAGATCGCCGAACGGCTGATCAAGGAAGCCCGGGAGGAGGGCGTACGCCTGCTGGCGCTGCCCGAGGCGTGCCTCGGCGGGTACCTGCTCAGCCTCGACGACTCCACCGAACTCGACGAGGGCCCGCCCGCGCTCGCCCTCGACGGCCCCGAGATCCGCCGACTGGCCTCCCTGGCAGGGGAGATGACGGTCGTCGCCGGATACTGCGAAGCGGCAGCCGAAGCCCGCTACAACAGCGTCGTCTGCGTCACCGGCGACGGCGTCCTCGGCAACCACCGCAAGGTCCACCAGCCCCTCAGCGAGGACGCCAGCTACGCCTCCGGGGACCGCTTCCACGCCTTCGACACCCCGGTCGGCCGGATCGGCATGATGATCTGCTACGACAAGGCGTTCCCGGAGTCCGCCCGCGCGCTCGCGCTCGACGGCGCCGAGATCGGGGTCTGTGTCTCCGCATGGCCGGGATCCCGGACGAACGCGGCCACCGACCTCGTCAACGACCGCTGGAAACGCCGCTTCGACCTCTTCGACCGGGCCCGCGCGCTGGAGAACCAGATCGTGTGGCTGTCGGCCAACCAGGCGGGCACGTTCGGGTCGCTACGCTTCGTCGGCAGCGCCAAGGTCGTCGACCCCGGCGGCGAGATCCTCGCCGACACGGGTGTCGCCGCCGGCGTCGCCGTCGCCGAACTGGACGTCGCACAGGCACTGGAGACCGCCCGCCGGTCGATGGGACACCTGCGCGACCGGCGGCCCGAGACCTACGACGTACCCACAGGAGCGGTCAGCACATGAGCACGATCCGGATCGCGGCCGCAGCCGCCCACTTCGGCCGCGACCTGGAGTTCGACCTGGCCCGCATCGCCAAGCTCATCGACGACGCCCGCGCCTCCGGCGCCGGTCTGCTGGTCCTGCCCGACGCCGCGCTCGGCGGCTACCTCGCCGACCTGCGCCACCCCGACCCCGACGCCCTGCCGCCCGCCCTGAAGCCGGACGACCCGCTGATCCTCCAAGTCGCCCGCCTGGCCGCCGAGATGGTGGTCTGCCTCGGCTACTGCGAGGACGGCGGCGACGAACGCTACAACGCCGCGGTCTGCGTCAGCGGCGACGGGGTCCTCGGCCGCCACCGCAAGGTCCACCTGCCGGCCGGCGAAGTCGCCGCCTACGCGCCCGGCGACCGCTTCGACGCCTTCGACACCCCCGTCGGCCGCATCGGCATGCTCATCGACTACGACAAGACGTTCCCGGAGTCGGCCCGTTCGCTGGCCCTGGACGGCGCCGAGATCCTCGCCTGCCTCTCCGCCTGGCCCACGTCGATCACCAACCGCGCCCCGCGCATGGCCCAGGACCGCCAGGCCAAGCTCTTCGACCTGTACGACCAGACCCGCGCCGCCGAGAACCAGGTCGTCCTCGCCTCCTCCAACCAGACCGGCACCATGGGCGGCATGCGCTTCCTCGGCCAGTCCAAGGTGGTCGGCCCCGGCGGTGACATCCTCGCCCGCACCTGGTCCAAGGCCGGCCTCGCGGTCGCCGAGATCGACGTCGCCGAGGAGATCGACCGCGCTCGCCGCATCCTGCGCCACCTCGACGAGCGCCGGCCCGACGCCTACCGGGAGAACCCGTCGTGAAGATCGCTCTGCTGAGCTACTCCACCAAGCCGCGCGGCGGCGTCGTCCACACCCTCGCCCTCGCCGAGGCGCTCGCCGCGGCCGGGCAGGACGTCACGGTGTGGACGCTGGGCCGCGGGGGAGACGCGGGCTTCTTCCGGCCGGTCGATCCCGCCGTACGGCTGCGGATCGTGCCGTTCCCGGACGGCCCGCCCGAGGAGTCCGTCGGCGAGCGGATCCTGCGCTCCATCGCGGTTCTGGGCGAGGCATTCGAACCCTTGACCGCGGCGTACGACATCGTCCACGCCCAGGACTGCATCAGCGCCAACGCGGTCGGCGGCCGCTGCGTCCGCACGGTCCACCACCTCGACCACTTCACCACCCCCGAACTGGCCGCCTGCCACGAGCGGGCCATCGTCGAGCCGTACGCGCACCTCTGCGTGTCGGCGGCCGTCGCGACGGAACTGGCCGACGGCTGGGGCATCAAGGCGGAGGTCATCCCCAACGGGGTGGCCTACGACCGTTTCGCCGACACCGATCCGGCCGCCCGCGCGAACTGGCGTGCCCGTCTGGGCCGCTACGTCCTCACCGTCGGCGGCATCGAACCCCGCAAGGGCTCGCTGGACCTGCTGGAGGCGTACGCCGTGCTGCGCTGCGCACACCCGGACGTACGGCTGGTGATCGCGGGCGGCGAGACCCTCTTCGACTACCGCGACTACCGAGCCCGCTGGGAGGAGCGCGCAGCCGAACTCCACGTCGAGCCGGTCGTGTTGGGCCAGGTCACCGAGGACGAGCTGCCGCCGCTGGTGGCCGCCGCCTCCGCTTTCGCGTTCCCCTCCGTCAAGGAGGGCTTCGGACTGGCCGCGATGGAGGCTCTGGCCGCGGGAGCTCCGCTGGTCGTCCGCGATCTGCCCGTACTGCGCGAGGTGTTCGACAACGCCGCCCGTTTCGCGACCACCCCCCAGGACCTGGCCGCAGAACTCGGCGCAGCGCTCACGGACGACACCCCCGGGCGCCGGGCGAGGGGCCGCCGACTCGCCGCCCGCCACACCTGGGCCACGGCTGCGGAACGCCACGTGACGTTCTACCGCTCTCTGCCGAGGGACCCCGGTCCCGGGCACCACCTCTCCTGACCACTCACTGCCGCCCCGACGCACCGCTAACCCACCTCAAGAGGTGTGGGCTCCGGTGTTCGACCACTCGATCCGCAACTGCCGGCGTGGGGTGCCCTTCGGATCCCGGCAGCCGTTCGTGTGCGGGACCTCTCCCGACGCATGGTTGCCGACGTCGAACGCGTGGGCGGAGGAGTTCCTCACTTGCCGTTGGGGACTGCACGAACGCCTCGGCGGACGCACCTGCCACCTCCCCAATGCGCACACCCCCTGGACCCTCCGCGCCTGCACCCTCCTGTATGCCCCTGGTCTCCCGGTGCGCTTCGGCACGCCTCAATGAGTACCAAACCCTGAACGCCCGTCGTGCGAACGGCGGCCGCGTCCGCGGCGCAGGCCTCAGCCCCCGGCCACCCGCCGACCCATCGCGGCGAGCAGCTCCGCGGCGGCCCAACCCGGCCCGCGCCCCCGTACCGCGGCGGACAGCCTGGCCAGACGCGGGTTCGCGTCCGCCCAAAGGGTCTCCAGAGTGGTGGGTACGCCTTCGGAGGCCAGCGTGTTCGGGTCGCGTACCACGCCCGCGCCCGAGCGTTGCGCGTCGTAGGCCACGGAGAACTGGTCGCTGGAGAACGGCAGCACCAGCGCGGGCACACCCGCCCGCAGGCACTCGGTGAAGGAATTGCCGCCACCGTGATGCACCATGGCGTCCACATGCTCCAGCAGCGCCTGCTGCGGCACCGAGGGGACCACCACGACCCGATCTCCCGCCAGATCGGCCAGGGCCCCGGCGCGCTCACCCGCCGCGACCACGACGGCCGTGTCCCGCAGGCCCTCCAAGACCCCCGTGACCACGGTGCGCAGGACGTCGTCGCGCGCGGACAGGAACGTGCCGAGCGCGACCAGGACGACGCGCGCGGCAGCGCCACGCAGCCCCTTCAGCCGCGCCTCCCATTCCGCGTCCAACGCCGTCGCGGGTGCGGCCATGTGCCCCGCGAACAGCCGCACGGGCCCCTGTGGCGGCGTGGGCAGCCAGGGCAGCTCGGGATAGGCGTGCACGACGGCGTGCGGAGAGCTGAGGGCGAAGGCCCTGCCCGGAGCGGGCCGGGAGGGCGCGTGTTCACGGGCGAAGGCCGCGAACAGAGCCGTGAAGGCCTCGTCGTTGGCCCGGACGGCCCCCCGCAGCTTCTCCAGAGCGTCCGGTTCGGGGCGTACGGCGTCCGGCCAGGCGTACGGGAGACCGAACCAGGCGTCAGGTCCCGAGAGGACGTAGCTGGGATGCCCGGGGCAGAACGTCGCGTACGGCAGGCCCAGGCAGTGCAGGGCCAGGGTGACCGGGTAGCTGAGCTGGTCGACGACGTACCAGTCGGGGCGCAGACGCCGGTCTGTGGCGCGCAGCGCCTCCAGCACTCCCTCCGGGTCCGCGAGCATGTCCGCGCGCCGGTGCCGGGCCTGGGCGAGCAGCGCGGCGACGGCTCCCTCGCGGGTCGCGTCGAGGAACTCCCGCAGCCGCTCCGCCTCCCGCGCGTCCTGCCGGGTCGCCTCGGCCACCCCGGTGTTGGCGTTGCGGGTCACGGACAGCGGTACGAAGCCCGTCCCCGCCTGTCGAGCCAGATGCTCGAACGCCGGCGCACACGCGAAGTGGACCTCCGCGCCCCGCTCGCGCAGCGCACCGGCCAGGACCGACAGGGGCTGGGCATGGGACAGGAACGGGGGACTGACGACAACGACACGCGGCATGCGAACCCTTCGTCCAGACGTCCTGCGCCCGCGGTCCACCCGGGCCGGGCCAGCGCATCCTAGCCCCGTCCGGGCCGCGCGCACGGCATGACCATCACCACGCAGCGGGGTGCATCCGCGCGTCCCCCGCTTCGAGAACCACCAAGGTCAGAGCCGTTTCTGAGACAGGAGAGCGCGTGGCCGCCGCTGCCTTCGCACCTACCCGGGCGACCGAGAGCACGGGACGACGGGCCGCCGTCGCCACTCAGGACCGTGACCCCCTGGTCGCCGCCCGGACCGCCTTCTTCAGCGGTGCCCGCTGGAGCGGGCACGCCGACGAGCGGGACGCCGCCGGACGCCCGCAGGACGACCTGGTCCGACTGGTGGAGGCCGAGTACGGGGTGTCGCCACGCACCGTGCCGCCCGGTGGCGGGCTCGGCGTCGGACGCGAGGACGCGGCCGTGGCGGCCCTTCGCCGCGCCGCCCGTCTCGGTGTGCCGCTGACCCCGGAGGCCCTGCTCGCCCACCGCGACGGCGGCCCGTGGCTGCGGGCGGTGCTGACCGAGCTGTGGCCGGAGACCGTGCGCTGGCACGGCCACCGCCACGCTGAGGAAGTCCTGAGGGAGACGCTCACCGAAGCGCCCGACGCCCCGACGACCGGTCACCTGCTGGACCTCGCCGTGGCCACCGGCCTCGCCCCCCTGACTCCGGCCGAGGCCGCGCCCGCGGGACGCCATGACGACCGCGCCGTACGCCACGCCGCGTGGCGTTACCTGCACCAACTCCCCGGTGGTACGGCCCACTTGCCGGACCCCTCCGCGGCCTCGGACGCCTACGAGCGGCTGCTGTTGGACCCGCCGACACCGGTGCTGGGGCCGCGAGAAGGCGAGCGGGAGGGCCGGGTGGTCGCGCAGACCATGTTGCTGGGCGGCCTGGACACGCCGGGACAGGGCCTGAGCGGGGGAATGGCGGTCCTGCTCGGCGGTCTCGGCGACCGACTCGCCGAGACCGAGGGGATCGCCGGTGTGATCACGGTCGTGACGGCCGGACACGAGGACCTGGCGGCCGACGGCCGCCTGGCCCACGAACGCCGCCCCGGGCACTGGGTGCTGAAGCTGCCCGTCGACACGCCCCGCTCACCCGTCCCGACACAGACGCATCGGCACCGAACCGCGCTGACCTGGTGGGCGGTGCGGCTGCTGGGCGGCATGCCGCGGCCCCTGGACGTCATGCACGTCCGCTACGCCGACGACGCGAGCCTGGCACTCGCCGACGCCGCCGAACGGCTGGGCGCCGCCTCGATGTTCACAGCCACCCCGGACCCCCATCGCGGACTCGCCGAACGCCACGCCGCGAGCGACCACGGCGACCCGCGGGCCGCCCAGGCGTTGCGGCACGACCTGCACCGGGTGTTCGTGGCCGACCGCCTCGTGGAGCGCGCGGACACGATCGTAGGCATCCCGGGGCGCGGCGGCACCCGTGAACTTGTCCGCCATTACCCTCACCTGGCGCGCCTCGCCGGAGGCAAAGGGCCCAGCGCCCCGCCCGAGGGCATCGCCCCCTACCGGGCCGCCCCCGACGAACACGACCGGCAGCGCGCGGCCCTCGCGGCCCTGTACCAGGACGGCGCACGCCCCGACGCTCTCGACGCCGAGGACCGCGGCCTCCCCTTGCTGCTGTCCGTCGGCCGGCTTCACCCGGTCAAGCAGCAGGACCTGCTGGTGCGGGCCTGGCTCGAAACCGGCGGGTACGGCACCAGCACGCTGGTCCTCATCGGAGGCAGCCCGCACACCCCCACCGAGGCCGAGGCCGACATGCGGCGCCGTATCGACACCCTGCTCGCCGGCTTCCCGCAGGCGTCCCGGCGCTTCGCCCTGCTGCCCGCACTGCCCAACGCCGACGTACGCCGTCTCCAGCGGGCCCTGGCGGCACGCCCGCAGGAGGCGCCCTGCTGGTACGTGTGCCCAAGTGCCAAGGAGGAGTTCGGGATCGCGATCCTCGAGGCGATGGAGGCGGGCCTTCCCGCCGCAGGGCCGCGGAACGGGGGTGTCGCCCACTACCTGCGCGACGGGGCGAACGGGATCCTGATGGACACCTCCGGCCCGACCGGCCTCATGCACGGCCTACGACGCCTCGCGCACATCGGCGACGACGAACGCCGCCGGTACGCGGCCGCAGGCCGGAACCTGGTAACGGAGCGCTTCTCGGTGACCCGCATGGCGAACGAACTCACCGCCGAGTACGGCGCGTTGCAGCGACCCGGGGCGTGTGGCGGAAGTGGACCTTGAGTCTGGGGTGAACTTGGGCGTACGCCACTCACACGGCTCGTTCCATGCAGACCAGTTGGTCCCGCTCGTCCCATGACTCGGTGACGGTGAATCCGAGCCGCTCGTAGAGGTCTATCGCTCCTGCCCGCCACTTCCACACCGACAGCCGCACCACGCCGGCGCCCCTTGCCTCAGCATGCACGAGCGCGGCGCTGACCAGGCTGGACGCGATGCCCCGCCCCCGGAACGCCGGGTCCGTCCAGAGCCTTTTCACCTCGCACCGTCCGTCGACGGAGGCGGTCACCACCAGGCAGCCCACCGGTGTGTCCCCGCTCAACGCCAGCAGCACGACATCGTTGACGAACGCGGCCCGTGGATCCGCGATCTCCACCCGGTAGCGGTCCGGCAACCCCTCCACATCGGCGACGGCCTCACCCTTCTCGGCCTGCGTCTGCAGATGGTAGGCCGCCAGCAGATCTGCCGGCCCATCCTGGGAGGAAGGGGCCCGACCGGGCCAGCGGACGATGGCAACCTCACGTTGATCAGCCATGACGCGAGCATCGCATGACACGCACTCGGGCCGGAACGAGTGTTCCGCGGGGCCGGGCGGGTGATCGGCGCATCCGGGAGAGGTGTGCGGAGGGAAGAAGGTCGGTAGCCGTACGTGGCTGCCGCCCCGGCACCGCCGGACTCGCCGAGGAGGCTTCCGTGCCCGCGTCCCCCAACATTCCCGACGTCCTGGTCATCGGCGCAGGTGTCGCCGGACTGGCCTGCGCGCGGGACCTCCTGGCGGCCGGGCTGGACGTCAAGGTCATGGAGGCGTCCGACACCGTGGGCGGCCGGATGCGCACCGACCAGGTCGACGGCTTCGTCGTGGACCGGGGCTTCCAGGTGTTCAACACCTCGTATCCGCAAGTGCGCCGCAGGCTGGTCCTGCGCGAACTGCGGCTGCGGCCGTTTACGGCCGGCGTCCTGGTGCACACAGCCGGGCAGGGCACCCTGCGCTTCCAGGACCCCACTCGGCGTCCGCATGCATGGTCAACACTGCTGCCAGGACGGCTCGCGGGCCCCCGTGACCTCGCTGCGCTCGGCCTGCTCGCGGCCCGCGACCTGTTCGGCCCGGTCAGCCGGATGAAGGCGGCGTGGGACCGGACGACCCGCACCGCCCTGGCCGACGCCGGATTCTCCGCGGAGTTCGTCGAACGCTTCTTCCGGCCGTTCCTGTCCGGAGTCTTCCTGGAGGACGAGCTGGAGACCTCCAGCCGCTTCTTCCACCTCGTCTGGCGCAGCATGCTCCGCGGCACCCTGTGTCTGCCGGGCGCCGGGATCGGTGCCGTCCCCGCGGCCCTCGCCGCCGCGCTGCCCGCGGGCACGGTCCGCCTGGAGACCACCGTCAGCGCCCTCACCGACGACGGCGCCCTCACGGACACCGGACAGGAACTGCCCGCGGGCGGTCGTGGTGGCCACCGGCCCCGGCCCCGCGGGACGGCTGCTCCCCGGCCTGAAGGTGCCCGACTGCCGCGTGGTGACCACGTACTACCACGTGGCACCGCGATCGCCGCTGTCCGAGCCGACTCTCCTCGTCGACGAAGGCCGCCGGTTCTTGAACACATGTGTCCTGAGCGAGGTGGTGCCGGGATACGCCCCGGACGGCTACGCCCTCGTGGGAACCTCCGTGCTCGGCGGGGACGCCGACGGACGGGAAGGGACCGTGCGCACCGCGCTGGCCGAGGCGTACGGGACGGACACCGCGGGATGGGACCTCCTCACCGTCCGCACGATCGTCGACGCGCTGCCCGTCATGGCCCCGCCGCTGCCGCTGAGCCGCACCACCCGGGTGGGGCCGGGACGTCACGTGTGCGGCGATCACCGGGCCACGGGCTCGGTCCAGGGAGCGCTGGCCTCCGGCGCCCGAGCCGCTCGGGAAGTGCTCCGGGAACGCTTCCGTGAGCTTGATCTTTAACGTGTACGACCGAACGGTGCGTCGTATCTGATCACTGGGTTCGGTCACTGTCTTGTGGGTCGAAGTGGATCGGACGCGGCGGGCCCTGGCCTCGGTGCTGCTGCCGCGGGCGGTCGACGGCCAGCTGGGGATTGTAGGAGATGGGACATGGGGGTGCGTCGTATCGCCGACTGTGACCAGCAAAGTGGTTGGCGCTCCTGACGGCGACCTTCTTGATGGCTCTTCCCGGTTTCACCAAAGGTTGGTGCCGGGTGGGCCTTTGAAGGGTCCTTGCACCTCTGCGGTGATCCAGCCCCCGTAGAAGTCGCCTTCTTGGGCGGTGACGTCTTCTCCGGCGACGGTGCAGCGGTCCATGCGGCTGGGGTAGAAGGCGAGGAAGTCGGTGAGGGCCGTGTAGTCGGGTTCGGGATGGGGGTAGCTCCAGGCGGCGCGAGCGCGTACGTCGTTTCCGACGATGACGTCCCAGTAGCGGGCGGCTCCCTTCCATTCGCACCACGTCCGGCCCGAAGCGGCGGGGAGGACGAACTCGGTGTGAACGTCCTGGGGAGGGATGTAGAAGACGGGGGGATGGCTGGTCTCCAGTACTCGGATCGCGCTGCGGGTCTCGGCGACGACCTGCCCGGCACATTCGACCCGTACGAGACGGTCGTCGTCCTGGAGGGCCGGTGGCCGTGGGTAGTCCCAGACAGACTCGACAGGGCGTGGAGCGGCCGGTGGCCGATGGTCGTCCAGCGGATCGAGGTACACCTCGTCCTCATAGCACCAGGCCCATGCCTGGCCCGCTGTCAGAGTCCGGGCCGTGGGGTGATCGCTGGAATCGAAGTGTGCTGTGGCGTGAGCGCCGGGGGAGCTGTCGGTGCAGCCCACGTGCCCGCACGTCAGGCACAGCAGCAGGTCGCCCGGCGCGCGTCCGCGCGCCGCGCACGGCAGGCACGTCTCACTCAGCGGCGTGGGGTCGGCCGTACAGACGTGGGAGCAGTGCTTGCCGGACGGCCGTCCGCCGTCGTGCCGAGGCGTCCATCTCGTCATCGGTGAGCACCGGCCCGGCTGCTTGCCGCATGTGCGTGCATCTTCGGCTCACCTGCTTGCAGGCCGATGCCTGTGCTGGTCATGAGTGCTCCTCCGGCCTTGTGTGTCTTACCAGGTGTTTCGGCGCTGCGTCGGGTGAGGGATGCACGTGGGGGATGCCGATCACTCCTGCCCACGGCAGCCCGCCCAAGATCAGGTTCGTTGGCCAGGTGGTGGCGGCCGGCCTGGCGTTGCAGATTAGAGTCCTTCAAACAGTCAAGGCGTCCGGAGACGAGGCTGTGCCCTCTCCGTGCTTCGGTCGCGAGCATGCGGGGTCTGCCCGCAGTCCCGTGCCAGGAGGACATGTGCAACGCGGCGAAGTCTGGTGGGTCGAGTTCGACGAGCGGCGGCCGGTCGTGGTCCTGTCGGGTGACGAGTCGCGGGGGTTCCGGGCGATGCAGGTCGTCGCTCCGGCCGGCGTCGACATCAGCGGTCTGGGAGTCGAAGTGGCAGTAGGAGCCGCGGAAGGACTGCCTTTCGAAGGCGTGCTGCGGTTCGGCTTGTCCCATCCGGGCTTCACCCCTTGCACCTGGCTGACCACACTGTCCCGGGACGACCTGATCGAGCAGGCGGGAGTCCTGTCCTCCGCGAAGCTCAGTGCGATTGAGGATGCGCTCCGTCTCAGTGAGCAGGAGAGGGAGTGGACCCCGGCCACGTCTGCGAAGCTCAGCGACATGAGGGACGCTCTCCGTCGCGGCGGGCTCAAGTAGGCGGAGAAGGAACGGCCTGCCTGACAGCCCGGCCGATCTCGTCGACTCTGATCTGGGCATCTCCCGTATCTGTGTCGGGTGTTGAGGCTGATCCGTCGTGGGTGGAGACGTTCACGGGTCTGCGGATGCGGCAGTTCGAACGGGGTGGCAACGGTCACCATGCGGTTCAAGCCGACACCCACCTGCACAACCTCACCCTGACAGCAGGACCAGAACAGCAGACACCCGGTCCTGACCTGACCGAACCAGGTCGCGTCGCGCGCTCCGAACGGCTGACCAACCGCGCTCAGCCGGCGTAGGGGCCGCGGACGAGGCTGTCTCCCGAGTGGTCGGGCTTGCCGTTGTAGGGCTGGACGGAGACGTCTACCACGGAGTATTCGCGCAGGTCGATGGTGTCCGGCACCGGCAGTGTGGCGCTGCCGTCCGGGCCGAGCACTCCCATGGAGACGAGTTTGGTGTGGGAACGGTCCATCAGCCATACCTCGAAGTAACCGGAGGTCTTGGGGAGTCCCTCGACTGTGATCTTGAGGAGGCGGTGTCCATCGTTGCCGCTGAGCCGCGCGTATCCTGCCGAGCTCGCCTGGAGCGAGTCCAGGCGCCGGCCGTCGACGGCGGACACACTGGAGTTGTCGCGGGTGATCCACCACGTGATGGTGCTGCCCGCTGCTGCCCCCAGAAGTGCGGCGCAGGCGGCGAGTGCCACGCTGAAGCGGCCCAGCCGCCGGGCTTTCGGCCGCTTTGGGCGGCTGTCGTCGCCGGAGTGTGAAACCGCGGTCTCCGGGAGGTCGCTCTCGGCCGGGACGAGGCGGGACTGTGTGGACAGCTGCAGTTCGCTCGCGATCGAGTGCCACAGGTCTGCGGGCGGAGTGAGCAGATCGCCCTCGTCGGGTCCGGGCGCCTTCATCGTGGAGACGACGTGGCTGAGTGCTTGGAGTTCCTGTGAGCAGCGGGCACAGGTGCGCACGTGCTCGTCGTCGGGAGCGGACGGGCTCTCCCCGATCGCCATCAGCGCCAGTGTCTCCTCATTCGTGTGCTCCACCGTCCACCTCCAACCGGTTCTTCATGCGCAGCAGCCCGCGCCGTGTGTTGCTCTTGACGGTGCCCAGCGGCAGTCCTGTGCGCTGTGCGATCTGCGCCTGAGTGAGGTCCTCGTAGAACGCCATTTTGAGCACAGTCCGTTGCTGTTCGGGAAGCTTTTCCAACTCGTCCGTCAGCAACACGAAGTCCAGCACGGAATCCGCCGCGCCTTCCTGCTGGTGGCTGCTTGCGGCGGCCTGTGTGGTCACCGCTTCGACGTCTCTGAGGTGGCGAGAGCGTCGGGTGAGCTGGTCGGCCACCTTCTTGTGGGTGACGCCCATGAGCCATGCCTTGAGCGATCCACGCTGCGGATCGTAGTTCTCGCGGCCTCGCCACGCTCCCACGAAGACCTGCTGGGTGACGTCCTTCGCCTCCTCCGGATCGCCCAGCTTCCGCAGGGCCACGGTGAAGATCAGTGCACCCCAGCGCCGGTACGCCTCGTTGAGGCACGACTCGTCGCCCTTGGCGAAGCCATGGCCCAGGTCGTCGTCGGAAGTGGACTTCACGGACGCCACGCTAGCCGCTAGCACCTGTGAGCCGCCCCATATTGTGCTCACGTTGGCGCCTCCACGGCCGTGACGATCAGATTGTTCTGATATCCGCCCTCGTCGGGGCGATAGGGGCCAGTACAGGTGATCAAGGTCAGGACCGCTGGCCCGTCTCTGCGGAATGCTCCCGAAGCCGCCAGGTCCTTCTTGCTCACCGTGCGGCGTGACGTGACCCGGTAGGCGACCTTTTTCCCGTCCTTGCGGACCACGACTACGCGATCGCCCCGGCGGACGTCGTGGAGAGCGACCAGGACGCCCAGGCCGCGACCGTCGGAATCGACGTGCCCCACGACGACTGACGATCCTTCGGCCGATCCCGGTGCGGGGGAGAAGCGGTACCAGCCGACCCGCTGCGGGTCCTCCGGAACCTCCGCCTGTCCATCGGCCGAGACCCCCACCGCTTCGATCACCGCACGGACGTCGAGTCGGGGCAGTGACAGCGAGGACGGCTCGGGCACCCGAGCCGCAGTCCTCGGCACGCTGAGGTTCCCGGCAGGTGTGGACGGTGGCGGTGTCACCTTCCCGAGGCCGGCCGGCGAGCTGCTGCTGCCCGCCAGGGGACCGAAGTCCTGGCTACCGGCCCCGGACCGTCCGGGCCAGGTGCCGGTGATCATCAACGCGGAGACAGCGAGCCCCAACAGCGCGAAGACCAACCCGGTGTGCATCAGATGGCGTGGCGAGGGTTTGCTCATGCAGTACGACCTCTTCACGGCGAACGACGGCGGGGTGCTGCCGGCCGGCGCTGACAGCACCCCGACTGGACGAGTGCTCTAGCGAGCCGAGGACCGCAGCCGATAGAGCAGTCCCGCGGCGCCCAGTGCGGACACCGCGCCCAAGGAGAGGGCGCCGAGGGGGATGCTCTCGTTGTGGGTCGCGGCCTCGGCCGCACCGGTCTCGCCGGCCGGAACACCGCCTGGCGCCGAGTGCATGCCGGTGAGGCTCTGCGTCTTCAGCTGAAGGTTCTTGTCGTCGGCGCTGCCCCAGGCGTACACCACCGTGTTGGTGCCCTCGGCCAGGTCGAGATCGGCCGGACCGATCGCCACGGTGTCGGTCCCGGCCAGTACGACGTCGGCGGACACCGTGCCTGCGTCGACCTCGCCCTTGGCCTCCTCGGGGTTGACGAGGTCCTCGAACACCGGCGTCCCGCCGGCGCGCACGTCGACCGCGGGTGCGGCAGCGACATGACGGACAGTCAGCCGGGCCTTGCCCGCGGGGACCTTGGACACGTCGTTGACGAAGGCGTCCAGCGCAGGCTTGCCCTCGGCCGTCAGGTGTGCGACCAGGGTGGCACTGACTCCTGCGGGGACGTCGACCGTCTTCTCGATGGCCGGCGTGCCATCAGGGCCTTCGCCGTCCTTGAAGATCTTGATGTCGTAGGAGCCCGCGTCGAGCTTCATGGAGTCCGTCAGGGTGCCGGGCTCGAAGTCGGGGATCAGTTCCTTGTCTCCGGCGTAGACGTCGACCGTCAGGCCCGGTATGCCGTGCAGTACCGACACCGATGCTTGATCACCGCTGTTCTGCTGCTGCGCCAGCGCTGGTGACCCGGCGGTGACGGACAGCGCAACGGCGAATCCGGCGGCCACGGTCGCGCCCACAACACGACTGGTCATGGCGGGTTTCCCTTCCGATCGGGGACTTCTCCGGTCTGTGTGGGGACGTATTCCGCCGGTCCGGAGGAGATGGTTTCACCCGATCGGCCTTTTCTTTCTGCGAGGCCTACGGAGAACCCGCGGCGGCGTTGCCGCCTGTGCTCGGTCGGCGCTGAAGGTTTCCGCTCCTGCGCGCACGAATGGTGCAGGCGGTGCCATGGGGCGGCACCGCCTGCGGTCACGTGCGTCGAGTGGGTCAGAAGGTGGGGTGCGTGTTGGCCGTTCCGACGGTCAGCCCGGCGGCGAAGACCTTGGTCTTGAGCGTGGAGTTGAGTGCTCCGGCTGCTTCCTTGGTGAGCTTGAGCGTGACGTTGGTGGCGTCGGCCCTGTGCTTGCCGAGCTTCACGTGGGCGGTGGACAGGTCCAGCTTGAAGACGGGGACGCGGGTCTTGGTGCCGGCGACGAGACCGGTCAGCCGTCCCTTGGTCAGGTCGATGGTGAAGTTCTTGACCTCCAGGGAGCGGCCGTTGAAGACGTTGGTGAACTTCAGGCCGCCGCTGTGCTTGATGTTTCCGCCGAGAGGGCTGGTGGTCAGGGAGCCGCCGGTGATCGGGTAGGTGGCCTTGAGGGTGGGCCGGCCGTCGACGAAGGTCAGGCTGGGCTTGCCCGGGCGGGTGACGATGGGGGCGATGCCGTTGGACAGCAGTGCCTTGGCGATCGCCGGTGCCACCGTCACGGAGGTGTGGCCAGCCTTGACGTGGACGGTGTCGGGGGTGGCTGAGGCGATGGGGACTGCGATCAGCAGGGCGGCCGCGGTGGAGCCGGCAGTGACAAGTGCTGTGCGGGTCATGGCAGTTCACTCCTGAGACGTGTGGTGCCGGGTGAAGCGGATGACGGGGACGTATTCCGCCACTGCTGCCGAAGTGGATTCCGCGCACAACCCAGAAAATTGCGTCAGCTCCACGGAGTTGCTTCGCTGCCTGGGGATGTGGGTGACACCGCCTGCTTGGCGGTCAGGGCGCCCACCGCTGCCACGGCCACGCGATACCGCTTCATCGGCCAACCTCGCCTGCATCACCCGGTAGCGCGGGCTGCCTCAAGCCGGCAGGGCGCCGAGGTGGCTTCGTCACGCCGCTCCGACCGATCTCCGGCGCGTCGAGTTCCGATGACTCGGGACCAAGGAGCGCCTATCTGAACCGTCTCGTGCTCGGCGGCCCGCCGCGGTGCGGGAGATCGGCTGCAACGGTGGCTGCCGTGGTGCGGCCTGGAGATCTCTCACAACCGACAGTGCGGGCACTGCACCTGGGGCCAGTCCGAAGCCTCCACCGATCCCGGCGCGGTTCACCCCGTCGCACCGTGACTCCGGGCAGGCTACTGCGGCAGCCTCGGGCTCACCTCAGCGCAACAGTCCCCGTATCGCGTCGAACGCCGCCGTCACCGTCGCCGGATCCGCCCCCGGACGGGCCAGCGCACTCATGGGGATGGGGGTGACCGGGGGCAGCCCCTCGTAGGGGGTCAGCCCGTCCGGTGCCGGGCCGACCGCGGCGAGCAGGGCCACGCCCTGGCCCGTGCGGGCGATGTCGAGGACGCCGGCGAGATAGCCCGCGTCGCCGACGACCGTGGCCTGCACCCCGTGCGCGGCAAGTGTCGCTATGGCGCGGCGGCGGATCGCGCAGGGGTCCTCGATGGCGACCAGCGGCAAGGGTGCCGGCGCGGTCGGCGGCTCCCAGCCGGGCGTGGCGTGCCAGAGCAGGGGAAGGCCGCCGACCGGAGTGCCCTCGGTGGCCGCGGCCTCCGTCACGTACACCGCGACGTCCACGCTCCCGCGCTCCACGGCCTCGACCAGGCGTGCCGAGCGGTCGATGCGGAACCGCACCCGGCAGCCGGGCCGCACCTCCTGGACGGCCGCGGTGAGGCGGGGCAGGAACTGGTCGGCGGCGTGCTCGGTGGATCCGATCGTGACGGTGTCGCCGTCGACGTCGAGCAGTGCGCGCACCGCCTCGTCGTGGACGGCGAGGATGCGCCGAGCCTGCTCGACGAGAAGGCGACCCTGGGGGGTGAACCGCATGCCGCGGCCCTCACGCTCGACGACCGGGCCCCCGAGCGTCTTCTCCAGCCGGCGTACATGCTGGCTCACCGCGGACTGGCTGAGCGCGAGAGAGCGGGCCGCGCGGTGGAAGCCGCCGCAGTCGGCTATCGCGGTCAGGCTGCGCAGGGCCACGATGTCGAGGACAGGTTGGGGCATACGGCGACCGTAGCCGCTGTCCGGCATCGATCGCGATTGCTGATCGGTTTCGATGCGGAATCGTCGTTGGACGTGATCCGTCCGCGCCGGTCATGATGAACCCATGGTTCCCACGACCGCTTCCGCTGCCCCTCTGACGCAGCGCCGAGTCATCGACTTCGGCGTGGCGTGCAGCGCGCGCTGTCGTTGATCTCCGCCGCGCACCGGCGTTCCCGTTCTCCGCGCCGGCGCTCACGCCTGGCCTGAGCTGATCACCTCCCGCCTGTCCTGACACGTGTCGGCATCTGTTCCTGCTGTTCACGCGCCCCTTCCCCCTGCCCCGAAACGGGAGTTGCTTCCCCATGCCCTCCTCTCCTTCCTCCTCGACCACCTCCTCCTGGGACGAGCCCGAGGGCCTCACCGCGCGCGGCACGCTCATCGTGCTGGCCGGGCGGGGCGAACACGGGGGCGTGTACGAGCGGTTCGGCCGCCGTCTCGCCTTCGACGCCTACCGGGTGCGCGCCCTCGGCGACGCCTCCGCGGATCCCTCCGTGCTCGACGAGGCGGCCAAGCTCCTCGCCGACGAGTCACTGCCCGGCCCCAAGGTGCTCGTCGGTTCGGACACGGGCGCCCTTCACGCCGCTTCTCTCGCCGCCGAGCAGCCCGCGGGCGTCGACGCCCTGATCCTGTCCGGTCTGCCCACCGGCCCCTGGGCATCAGGAAGTTGGGAGAAGGAGGTCGAGGCACGCACCGCCTGCCCCACCCACCAGGGGCACCTCACCAACGACCCCCGCTTTCGGCGTGGCGCGCTCGACGAGACCGCTGTAGCGCCGGAACTGCGCCTGGATCTCGCGGGCGTTCCGGTACTGGCCCTGCACGGCACCGACGACGTGGTCAGCCCGCTCGTCCGGGCGCTCAGTGCCTACGAGGGCCATCCGGGCGTACGGGTGGTGACCTTCAACGGCGGTCGGCACGACGTCCTCAACGACGCGCTGCACCGCACCGCCGCGGCCACGGTCGTGCTCTTCCTGGAGCGGCTGCGCCTCTCGCCCCAGCTGCCCGCGATCGCGGAGGGTCTCGTATGAGCGCCCGCGTGACGACGACCGTCACCGAGCTGCGCGAGCTGCTCGCCTCGGACCGGCCGCCGGTGGTGCTCGACGTCCGCTGGGCGCTCGGTGACCCGCACGGCCGCGATCACTACGCCGACGGGCACATCCCGGGCGCGGTGTACGCCGACCTGGACACCGAACTGGCCGGGGCACCGAGCCCGCAGGAGGGCCGTCATCCGCTGCCCGACCTGGCTGAGTTGCAGACCGCGGCCCGCCGATGGGGCCTTCACACCGGGCAACCGGTCGTCGTGTACGACGATCTGGGCAACACGGCGGCGGCCCGTGCCTGGTGGCTCCTGCGGTACGCCGGAGTCACCCACGTGACCTTGCTGGACGGGGCGTTGGGTGCCTGGCGGGCGGCGGGCCTGCCGTTGGAGACCGGAGTGCCGGCTGCTCCCGCGCCGGGCGACGTCGTACTGAAGCCGGGCGGTCTGCCGGTCACCGACGCCGACGGCGCAGCCGAACTCGCCGCCTATGGGCTGCTGTTGGATGCCCGTGCCGCCGAGCGGTACCGGGGCGAGGTGGAGCCCGCGGACCCGCGGGCGGGGCACATCCCGGGCGCGATCTCGGCGCCGACGGGGGAGAACCTCGCCGCGGACGGGACGTTCCTGCCGCCCGAGGTGCTGCGCAAGCGGTTCGAGGAGCTCGGCGCCGGAGCCGGGTCCCGGATCGGCGTGTACTGCGGTTCCGGCGTCACCGCCGCCCACCAGATCGCCGCGCTCGCCCTCGCCGGCTTCGAGGCGACGCTCTTCCCCGGCTCCTGGTCCGCCTGGTCCGCCGACCCCGCCCGCCCGGCCGCGACCGGTCCGCTGCCGTCCTGAGGCGAACGCGAGAGGAATCCCGCACATGACGACGAATCCGCTCGACGCGGCAGACACCCGAACCTTGCCGCGCCCCCACCCCCTGACCGACGAGGCGCCGCCGACCGCCCGGGTCACCATCCGGGGCAGCGCCCGCACCACCCGCCGCTTCCGGGTGCCCCGCTCCGTGCGCCGGACGTCCGGACCCGTCGGTCTGGTCCTGCTCTGGTTCCTGACCTCGGCCACCGGCGTGCTCCCGGAATCGGTACTCGCGTCCCCCGTGGACGTCCTGAAGCAGGCCGTCGAGCTGACCCGGAACGGCGAACTGCCCAGCGCCATCGCCGCGTCGGGTCGCCGGGCGGCCATCGGCTTCCTCATCGGGGCGAGCGTCGCCCTGAGCCTGTCCCTGCTGGCCGGACTGTTCCGGCTCGGCGAGGACGTCATCGACTCCTCGATGGGCATGTTCCGGGCGATCCCCTGGGTGGGGCTGATCCCGCTGTTCATCGTGTGGTTCGGCATCGAGGAGACCCCGAAGATCGCGCTGGTCGCGCTCGGTGTCACCTATCCGCTGTACTTCAACATCTACGGCGGCATCCGCTCCACCGACTCCCAACTCGTCGAAGCCGCACGGATGATGGGGCTCGGACGGCTGGGCCTGATCCGGTACGTCATCCTGCCGAGCGCGCTGCCCGGGGCCCTCGTGGGACTCCGGTACGCCCTGTCCACCGCCTGGCTCGCCCTCGTCTTCGCCGAGCAGATCAACGCCGACGCGGGCCTGGGCTATCTGATGAGCAACGCCCAGCAGTACTTCCGCACCGACGTCATCGTGCTCTGCCTCGCCGTCTACGCGCTGCTCGGTCTCGCCTGCGACTTCGCCGTACGCGTCCTGTCACGCCGTCTGCTGACCTGGCGGGCCAACTTCGAGGGTGAGGCATAGGAACATGACCAACAGTGTGGAAATCCGCGGTCTGTCACGGTCCTTCGACGGCAACACCGTCCTGCACGACCTCGATCTCGACCTCCGTGAGGGCGAGTTCGTGGCCCTCCTCGGGCACAGCGGCTGCGGCAAGTCGACGCTGCTGCGGATCCTCGCCGGGCTCGACGAGGAGATCGGCGGCGAGGTCACCGTACCCGCGCGCCGCAGCGCGGCCTTCCAGTCGCCGCGGCTGCTGCCCTGGCTGAAGGTGTGGCGCAACGTGGTCCTCGGTCTGCCCGGCCGCCCCGACCGCTCGCGCGCCGAGAAGGCGCTGGAGGAGGTCGGTATCGCGGACCGGGCCGGAGTCTGGCCCAAGACCCTCTCCGGCGGCCAGGCCCAGCGGGTCTCGCTGGCCCGCGCCCTGGTCCGCGAGCCCGAACTCCTGCTCCTGGACGAGCCGTTCGGAGCCCTCGACGCACTCACCCGGGGCAGGGCGCAGCAACTGGTCGCCGAACTGTGGCAGCGGCACGGCTGCGCGATCCTCCTCGTCACCCACGACGTGGAGGAGGCGCTGCTGCTCGCCGACCGCGTCCTGGTCATGGACGAGGGCCGCATCGCCCACGACCTGACCGTCGGCCTGCCGCGTCCCCGCGACCTCACCGCCCCCGAGTTCGTCGCCCTGCGCGCCCGGCTCCTCGGCTGGCTCGGCGTCACCCCCACCAACACCCCCACCAGCACCCCGGCCGATGCCAAGGCCCTTGAAGGGACCCTCTCGTGATACGCACCCTCACCGCCACCGGACTCAGCCTCGCCGCCCTCCTGGCGCTGACGGCGTGCGGCGCCGACTCCTCCGCCGACACCGCCACGAGCCAGGACGAGGTCACCCTCACCATCGGCGACCAGGCCAAGACCCTCCAGACGATCGTCGCCGCCTCCGGCGCGCTGAAGGGCGCCGCGTACAAGGTGAAGTGGGCGGAGTTCGAGGGCGCGGCCCCGCTCTACCAGGCCGTTCAGGCGGGCGCCGCCGACACCGGGTACTCCGCCGACCTGCCGGCCCTCCAGGCGCTCAGCGGCGGGGTGAAGTTCAAGAACGTCGCCGCGCTCAAGAACGACGGCAGGCACGTCGGGATCGTCGTGCGCAAGGACTCCGGCATCGACAGCGTCAAGGACCTCAAGGGACAGAAGGTCGTGGTGTCCTCGGCGAAGGGCAGTGTCGCCGAGTACCTGCTCGCCAACGCTCTGAAGCAGAACGGCCTCACCTACTCGGACGTGAAGGTCCAGTACCTGCTGCCGACCGACGCCCAGGCCGCGTTCGCCTCGGGGAAGGTCAAGATCTGGGCGACCTTCGGCGTCTACCAGGCCGTCGGTCTGGAGCAGGGCGGCAGGCTCCTCGTCGACGGCGCCGACGGGCGCGTCAGCGGCTACGGCTTCATCGGCGCCTCCGACAAGACTCTCGCGGACCAGCAGAAGAAGGCCGCCCTCGGTGACTTCCTGCGCCGCCTCGGTACGGCCCTGAAGTGGACGAGCACGCACCAGGACGCGTACGCCAAGGCCATCGAGCAGCGCAACGGCGCCGACGCCTCCGTCGCGAAGACGCTCGCCTCGGCCGCGTACAGCCAGGTTCTGCCGATCGACTCCGACGTGAACAGGACCGTCCAGGGGGTGGCCGACCTCATGAACGGCATCGGTGTCCTGGAGCCGAATGTCGACGTGGCCAAGTCCGCCGACACCTCCGTCCTCAAGTGACCTACGCGGAAGTCAACTGACGTCCCGAGAAGGGAAGTTCACCATGCCCGTCGAGTTCATCAGCGCCGTCCACACCGATTCGGGGGCCTTGGGCCCGGCCGCGGCGAGCCGGACCGGCTTCGACCCCGACTACCTGCGCAGGTACGCCCGTGCCCTGGACGACGGCGGCTTCGACCACACCCTGGTCGCCTACCACTCCGCCTCGCCGGACGCCTTCCAGGTCGCCCAGTTCGTCGCCACCCACACCGAGCGCGTCCGGCCGATCCTGGCGCACCGACCCGGCGTCGTCTTCCCCACGCACGCCGCCCGCGCCCTCGCGACCCTCGACCGGATCAGCGACGGCCGGCTGTCGCTGCACATCATCTCCGGCGGCAGCGACGAGGAGCAGCGCCGGGAGGGCGACTACCTCAACAAGAGCGAGCGGTACGAGCGTTCGGACGAGTACATCCAGATCCTGCGGAAGGTGTGGACGGCCGAGGGGCCCGTCTCGCACGAGGGCAAGTACTTCAGGTTCGAGGGCTACTACTCCGACGTGAAACCGGTGGGCGGGCTCATCCCCGTCTCCGTGGGCGGCTCCTCACAGGACGCCTACCGGGTCGGTGGTCAGCAGGGCGACATCTTCGGGCTGTGGGGGGAGCCGCTGAAGGAGACCGCCGAGCAGATCGCCGCCGTCAACGCGGTCGCGGACGCCGCCGGACGTCCCCACCCCCGTATCTGGGTGTCGTTCCGTCCGATCATCGCGCCCACCGACGAACTGGCCTGGGAGAAGGCGCACCGGACGCTGGGTGTGCTGAAGGACCAGGCGAAGAACACCGAGCTGCTGCGCCACTACCGGACCACCGGGCGCCCGGCGAACGTCGGATCGCAGCGGTTGCTCGACATCGCGGAGCGCGGCGAGGTCCAGGACCGCTGCCTGTGGACCGCCCCAGCGGTCGCCACGAATGCCGCAGGTGCCTCGACCGCCCTGGTCGGCTCTCCCGAGACGGTCGCCAAGGCACTGCTCGACTATGTCGACATCGGCTGCGACCTGCTGTCGATCCGCGGCTACGACCCGCTCAACGACGCGATCGACTACGCCCGTTACGTCGTCCCGCTGGTCCGGCAGGAACTCGCCCACCGAGCCGCCGCCTCCCAGGCCGCCTGACCCAATCGGCCTGGATCCCCGTCCACACCACACCCGTTTGCGAAGACCCTCATGGAGATGCCGTGTTGTTCCGCCGTTCCCTGCGCGCGTCCGCCGCCGCCCTCGCCCTCCTGCTGCCGTTCGCGGCGGCCTGCGGAGGCAACGCGACGGCCACGTCCGCGTCCGACGAGTCCTCGGTGACCCTGCGCGTCGGCGCCACCGGCTGGAAGGTCGAGGAGGCCATCCTCAAGTTCGCGCACCTCGACGACACCCCGTACAAGGTCAAGTGGAGCCAGTTCCAGGGCGGTGACCAGCAGTTCCAGGCCATCCGTGCCGGAGCCCTCGACGTGGCCTCGTCCAGCGAGATCCCGCCGATCTTCGCGGCAGCCGACGGCAGGCCCAACTTCAAGGTCGTCGCCGTGCAGCGCGGCTCGACCCTGAACCAGGAGGTCGTCGTCCCCAAGGGCTCCGAGGTGACCGACATCGCGGGCCTGAAGGGCAAGAGAGTCGGCTACGTCCAGAACACGACCGCCCACTACTTCCTGTACGAGCTGCTGAAGCAGGCGGGCCTGAAGTGGTCCGATGTCGACGCCAAGCCGCTACTGCCCAACGACGGTCTCGCCGCCCTCAGCGGCGGAAGCATCGACGCCTTCGCCTCCTACGGCACCTCGATCATCACCGCCCACCAGCAGGGCGCCCAGACGATCGGCTCGGGCAAGGACATCCTGTCCGGCAACTTCCTGTGGAGCGCGCGGGACAGTGTCCTCAAGAGCGCGGGGCAGCGGGCGGCCACCGCCGATCTGATCGCCCGGATCACCAAGGCGTACGCGTACGTCCGTGACGGCCGGCAGAACGCGTTCGCGAAGGTGATCGCCACCACCACTCACCAGCCCCTGGCCCAGGCGGAGAAGGACTTCCGCGCCCAGCAGGCGCAGCGGCCGACGCAGGCCCGCACCGTCGGGGACGACACGATCGCCTCGCAGCAGAAGGTCGCCGACGTCTTCGCCGAACTCGGCGCGCTGAAGTCGCCCCTGGACGTCAAGTCCTTCTGGAGCCGCGAGCTGAACACCGACCTGAGGAAGGCGCTGTGACCACGGACCTGACAGCCCGCCTCGCGCAACTGGCCCCCGACTACGACCGGTCCGGCGCCTTTCCCGCCGCCTCCCTCCAAGCCGTACACGAGGCAGGGCTCCTCACCGCCACCGTCGGCGAGCGGTACGGCGGCCCGGGCGCCGGCGTCGAGGAGACCGCCCGCATTCTGCACACCCTGGGGCAGGGTGACCCCTCGGTCGCCCTGATCGCCGCGATGACCCTCACCACGCACAGCAGACAGGCGGCCCAGCCGCACTGGCCGGAAGAGCTGTACGCGCGCCTGCTCAAGGAGTCCGAGGAGCGTCCCACGCTCGTCAACCACGCCCGTGTGGAGCCCGAGTTGGGCTCCCCGGCACGAGGCGGACTACCCGTCACACGCGCCCGGCGTACCCCCGACGGCTGGTCGGTCAGCGGCACCAAGCGGTTCGTGACGGGTGCGGAGGGGCTCGCCTGGTTCCTGGTGTGGGCCACCACCGACGAGTTGGAGCCACGGGTGGGCACGTTCCTGGTTCCGGGCGGCTCTCCCGGTATCGAGATCACCGACCGCTGGGACCAGTTGGGGCTGCGGGCCAGCGGCAGTCACACGGTGACCTTCCGGGAGGTGCACGTCCCGTGCGAGCAGGTCATCGGGCTCACCGCGTACGGTCCGGCGGCCGAGCAGGACAACAGGGCCGGCGCCTCCCTCCATCTCCCGCTCGCCGCGCTCTACTTGGGGGTCGCACGGGCCGCGCAGTCCTTCTTCCACACCTTCGCCCACGAGCGGGTGCCCGCCAACCTCGGTCATCCGGTGGCCCGTACGGAGCGTTTCCGGCGGACCGCCGGGGAGATCGAGGCGCTGCTCGCCGCCGCCGAAGAGCTGGTGTTCGGCGGAGCCGCCCGCATCGACGCCGGCGACACCGCGTACACGCCCGAACAGGCCTTGGGCGCCCGGGTGCTGGCCGACCGGCACGGCGTACGGGCCGTGGAGCTGGCGGTCCGGCTGCTCGGCAATCCGGGCCTGGCGCGCGGCAACCCCCTGGAGCGGCACTTCCGCGACATCCAGTGCGGCCCCGTGCACGCACCTCAGGAGGACATCTCCCTGCTGGCGATCGGAACGAAGGCACTGAACCCGTCACCGCACGTACGGAAGGCACGCAACCTGTGACCACCGGCGCGACGAAGGACCACAACCCGTGACCGCACCCGCTACGACCGCGCCCGCGCAGCTCCTGGGCCTCCTGGCCCGTGACCTGGCCCCCGACCGGCTGACCACGGACCGGGCGGCGCTCGCCCCGTACGCCACCGACCGCTCCGGCACCCGGCCCGTGGGCAGTCCACTGGCCGTCGTGCATGCCCGGCGCACCGAGGACGTGACCGTCACGCTCCGGCACGCGCACGCCCTGCGAGTGCCGGTGGTGCCGCGCGGTGCGGGCACCGGTCTGTCAGGCGGAGCCGCGGCGGGCGAGGGCTCGCTCGTCCTGGACCTGTCCGGGATGAACCGGGTGCTCGAACTCTCGGCGGACGACCAGCTCGCCGTCGTCGAACCCGGCGTGATCACCGCCGACCTGGACCGCGCCGCCGCCGCGCACGGGCTGCGGTACGCGCCCGATCCGGCGAGCGCGGCCCTGTCCACGATCGGCGGGAACATCGCCACGAACGCGGGCGGTCTGCGCTGCGCGAAGTACGGGGTGACCCGGGACAGCGTGCTCGGCCTGGAGGCGGTGCTGGCCGACGGCACCGTGCTGCGAACCGGGCGCCGGACCGTCAAGGGAGTCACCGGCTACGACCTGACCGCCCTGCTCACCGGCTCGGAGGGCACCCTGGCGGTGATCACGTCGGCCACCCTGCGGCTGCGCCCGATCCCGGTGGCGACGGCCACGCTCGCCGCGTACTTCTCCTCGTTCGAGCGGGCGGCCGAGGCGTCGTACGTCATCACCCGCGCCGGCGTCGAGCCCGCGCTCGCGGAACTCGTCGACGGGCCGGTGCTCCAGGCGATCGACCCGGCGCTGCGGGAGCGGGGCGCGGCCCTGCTGCTCGTCCAGTGCGACGGCGCGGGCGCGGCCGCCGAGGCGGCGTCGGTCGCTCGGCTGCTGAAGCCGCTGGCGGCAAGCGTGGAAACGACCACGGATCCCGCCGAGGCCGAAGCGCTCCTCGCCGCCCGCCGACTGGCGCTGCCCGCGCTGGAACGCCTCGGCCGGCCGCTGATCGAGGACATCGTGGTGCCCCGCTCCCGGCTCGCGGAGGCGGCCTCGGAGATCCGGGCCATTTCCGTACGTCATGACGTGCCGGTCTTCACCATCGCGCACGCGGCGGACGGGAACCTCCACCCGATCATCGTCGTGGACCCGGCGCTGCCGGGTCTGCCGGACGCGGCATGGGAGGCGGCGGGCGAGATCTTCGCGCTGGCCCTGCGGCTGGGCGGCACGCTCACCGGTGAGCACGGTGTGGGGGTGCTCAAGCGGCAATGGGTGGCGGACGAACTGGGCCCCGCGGCACACGCGGTGCAGCGCAGACTCAGGGAGGCGTTCGACCCGCGGGGCATTCTCAACCCCGGCAAGTCGCTCTGAAGGGCCTGCCGACAGCTGGGCGGACAGCGCGCCGACGAGCGCGAAGCGGGCACAGCGGCGCGTCGCTGTGCCCAACCGTTTGGTGAGTGTGGGGGATTGGCTGTCGGACACCGGCACCGAGTCGTAGCCGAGTTCGGTGCTCAGCCGCTCCGCGCAGGCCGGAGACCTTGCTGGCGCCCGGCAGTCCGGCGACCGGTCCGGCCGGCGTCTTCACCGCGCCGGCCGCCCCGGTGACGAAGACGGTGTCGCCGGGGCGGACGTCGTGGGCGCGCAGACGTTCGCCCCTGACATGCGCGTGAAAGGCGAGGACGGCTGCCCGCGGCGTCCACACCGGTCCGTGTCCGCGATGCGAGACCTGTCCGGAAAGTTATTGACCCACGTGGTGCACGTCTGCTGAACTCCCGTGCCATGAACCCGCGCGTGGACCTCACTCGGCGGCGCCACATCGACCTGGCGCACGTCTCCAGCGCGTTTTGTTGTCGCTGACCCGGTAAGTGGTCCCCGGCGGCAACCGGTGCGCACCGACGGTGCGCGTCCTGCGGAGGCGGTAAGAGACCGCCCGTAACGCAGCGCCGTCCTGTGGGACAGCCGTGTTCACCTCCTGAGCGACCGTTCCTCCGGCCTGACCTCTCCGCGCTCTCCGCACGGGCTGAGGTTCGCTCTCCCCTGCGTCGCCCTCGCACCGACTGCCCGATCTCCCGTCGATCGGCCCGCGAGTCGGCCGTTCACGCACGCTCCCCGCTCCCCGCTCTCTGCTCCCCGCACGGAGCACCCAGCTCTCAGCCGCGCGCCCGCTTCCTCCCCAGAAGGACTCCCTCATGCCCGTGTCCATCCGTAAACTCACCGCCCGCATCGGCGCGGTCGTTGAGGGCGTCGACCTCACGGCGACCCCAGACATCTCGACGGTCACGGCGCTCCGTGACACCCTCAACGAACACAAGGCAATCGTCTTCGATCACGTCGACCTCGACAACGCCGGCCAGGAGCGCGTGGCCCGGTGGTTCGGCGAACTCACCACCGCCCACCCCAACGTGCCCGCAGCCGACGGCACGACGAACGTGCTCGCCGTGGACAGCGAGACATCCAAGGCCAACGAGTGGCACACGGACGTCACCTTCGTGATCAACCCGCCGCAACTCACCACGCTCCGCTCCATCGTGACCACGCCGTACGGCGGAGAGACACTCATCGCCAGCGCCGCCGCGGCCTACCGCGACCTGCCCGCACCACTGCGCGCCCTCGCGGACACGCTGCGCGTCGTGCACACCAACCAGTACGACTACGCCCGCCCCGCGGCCACGACGGCACAGCGCCAGGAGTACGACCGGGCGTTCGTGTCGACGCCGTACGAAGCGGAGCACCCGGTCGTACGGGTGCATCCGCTGACGGGCGAACGCGGGCTGTTCATCGGCGGGTTCGCCAAGCGGATCGTCGGCCTGCCGAGCGGCGACTCGGCCGATCTGCTGCGCCTTCTCCAGTCGTACGTGACGCGTCCGGAGAACATCCTGCGCTGGGCCTGGTCCCCGAACCAGCTGCTGATCTTCGACAACCGGATCACCCAGCACTACGGGGTGGACAACTACGACGACCATCCGCGCCGCCTCAACCGGGTGACGGTCGCCGGAGAGGTGCCGTCCGGTGTCGACGGCCGCCGCAGCGAGCAGCTCGTCGGCGATGCCTCGCACTACAGCAGCGTGCTGTCGGTGGCGGCATGACCGAGGTCCGCATCCCGGCCCTGGCCGTCACCAAGCAACCGGCCGCCGAGACGACGAGCGCGCGGCAACGCGAGGTGTTCCTGCCGCGCGACGCCCGCCGCCGTACGACCGCCCTCACCGCGCTCCGCGAGCGCCTGCGGTGGCCGCTGGGCATCTACACGACCCCGGTCGTGATCCTCATCGCCTGGGAGGCGCTCGCCCGGGCCGGAGCGGTGTCGAAGACCTACGCTCCGGCGCCGACCTCGATCGTGAAGTCCGCCGCCGAGCTGTGGCAGCAGGGCGTCCTCGGGCCGGACCTGGCCATCTCGCTGCAGCGGGCCGGCATCGGTCTCGCGATCGGGCTGACGGTCGGCATCATCACCGGGGTGCTCGGTGGGCTGCTGCGCAGCGGCGAGTACCTGTTCAACGGTCTCGTGCAGGTGCTCAACACCATCCCGCTCCTCGCGGTGCTGCCGCTGATGATCGTGTGGTTCGGCATCGACGAACTCACCAAGGTGCTGCTGATCTCCTTCGGCGCCGGTGTGCCGATGTATCTCAACCTGTTCGCCGCGATCCGCGGCGTCGACCAGCGGCTGATCGAGATGGCGCGGACGACGGGCGCGGGCACCTGGCGCCTGGTGACGCGGGTGCTGGTACCCGGGGCCCTGCCGGGTTTCCTGGTCGGCCTGCGGTTCTCCCTGGCGTACAGCGTCCTGGGCCTGGTGGCCGCGGAAACGGTCAACGCGGACAAGGGACTTGGCTTCCTCATCACTCAGGGGCAGACGTATCTGCAGACCAACCAGGTCTTCGTGGGGCTGGTGATCTACTCGCTCCTGGGTCTGCTCGCCGACCAGTTCGTCCGGGTTCTCGAGCGGGTGCTGCTGCGGTGGCGACCCAGTTATGAGGCGTCATGAGCAGCGCAGCAGTGACCGAGCCACGCCGGCAGACCGGCGTCGTCGTCGAGCAGGTGGTCCGGAAGTTCGGTGACCGGGTGGTGCTCGACCACCTCGACCTCACCATCGCCGACCAGGAACTGGTGATCCTGCTGGGCCCCTCCGGCTGCGGCAAGAGCACCCTCTTGCGGCTGCTCGCCGGCCTGGACCGGCCCGACGGCGGGCGGGTGGAGGTTCCGGCACGGCGCGCGATCGTCTTCCAGGCCGACCGGCTCCTGCCGTGGCAACGGGTACTGCGCAACGTCACGCTCGGCCTGCACGGACCCGACGCGGACCAGCGGGCCCGCGAGGTGCTCGCCGAAGTCGGCCTGGACGGCCGTGAGAGGGCTTGGCCCACAGAGCTCTCCGGCGGCGAGGCCCAGCGGGTGTCGCTCGCGCGGGCCCTGGTCTCGGAGCCCGAACTCGTCCTGCTCGACGAGCCGTTCGCGGCCCTCGACGCCATCACCCGGCTGCGCATGCACGACCTCGTACGCGCCCTGCGGACCAGGCATCAGGCCGCCATGCTGCTCGTCACCCACGACGTCGACGAGGCGATCGCCCTGGCGGACCGCATCGTCGTCATGAGCAACGGCCGCATCGGCACCTCGCGCGAGGTCCGCCTCTCCGCCGCGGACCGCGAAGGGAGCATCGCACGCGAGGAACTGCGTGCCCGGCTCCTGGACGACCTCGGCCTCGCGGGCCAGCACTGACCTTCCCCCGAAAAAACCCTCACCCAGCACAGAAAGCAATCACTTCCCATGCGTAAGAAGACCAGCAGACTCATCGGCGCCGTCGGCTCGCTCGCCCTGGCGGGTACCCTCGCGGCCTGCGGATCGTCGTCGTCGGACACGGCCGCGCCGCTGAGCAACGCCGCCGACGCGAGCGACGCCAAGCACCCCGAGTGGAGCAAGTACACCTTCACCATCGGTGACAACGGCGGTGACGGCAGCCAGGAGCTGGCGAAGCTGACCGGCGTGTTCGACAACGCGCCCTACAAGGTGAAGTTCGCCCGCTTCACCTACGGCCCGCCCCTCGTGCAGGCCGCCGCCTCGGGCGACATCGACCTCGGCAGCGTCGGCGACGTACCACCGATCACCGGCGCCGCGAAGGAGTACGGCTTCAAGGTCGTTGCCGTCAACCGCTCCCTCACGCCCGACCAAGCGGTGGAGAACATCATCGTGCCGAAGGGCTCGACGCTGAAGACGGCCGCCGACCTCAAGGGCAAGAAGATCGCTGTGCCGCAGGGCAGTTCGGCCCATGGCCTGGCCCTGAACGCGCTGAAGAGCGTCGGCCTCACCCCCAAGGACGTGAAGCTGACCTTCCTCGACCCGGCGGCCGGCGCGACGGCGTTCAACACGGGCAAGGTGGACGCCTGGTCGATCTGGAACCCGCAGTCCGCGATCGCGGTCAAGAACGGCGCCCGGATCCTGGTGAAGGGCCTCCCGCCGATCGACCAGACGAGCAGCTACTACGTCGCCAGTGACACCTCGCTGAAGGACAAGACCAGGCGAGCTGCTCTCACTGACGTCCTGAAGAGGCTGTCGCGGGAGTTCGCCTGGGGCGTCAAGAACCCCGACAAGTACGCGCAGGCTCTCTCGAAGGAGCAGGGCATCCCGCTGGCCGACGCCAAGGCGTCCCTGGCCGCCTACTCGAACCGGGTGACCCCGGTGGAGCAGTCGGACATCGAGCTGGAGCAGAAGCTCGCCGACGCCTTCCTGGAGGCCGGTCAGATCACCAAGAAGGTCGACGTCAAGTCGATCACCGACAACCTCCTGCCGGCCGGCTACGACAGCTCCAAACTGAAGGTGACCTCATGAGCGCGAGACGGCGGCTCCACCTCAACGCCTTCCTCATGGAGGCGGGCCACCACGAGGCGGCGTGGCGGCTCCCGCACAGCAATCCCCGGGCGGACTTCGACCTGAAGCACTGGATCGAGCTGGCACAGCTCGCCGAGAGCGCCAAGTTCGACTCGCTGTTCCTCGCGGACGGCCCCGCCCTCATCGGCACCGGTGAGTTCCGGCCGCCGGGCCAGCTCGAACCGCTGACCCTGCTGACCGCGTTGTCCCAGGCGACCAGCAGGATCGGCCTCATCGCGACCGTGTCCTCGACGTACAACGAGCCGTACAACCTCGCCCGTCGGCTCGCCTCCGTCGACCACGTCAGCGGCGGCCGGGCAGGCTGGAACATCGTCACCTCGGCAGGGGCCGACGAGGCGGCCAACTTCGGCCTCGACAACCGCCCCGGCCACGCCGAACGCTACGCCAGGGCCGACGAGTTCCTGCAGGTCGCCAAGGCGCTGTGGGACAGCTGGGAGTCCGAGGCCGTCGTCGCGGACAGGACCACCGGACGCTACGCCGATCCCGAGCGGCTGCACCGGCTCGGTCACCAGGGCACCTACTTCAAGGTGGCCGGCCCGCTCAACGTCGAGCGCCCGCCGCAGGGTTACCCGCTGCTCGTCCAGGCCGGCTCCTCGGAGGACGGCAAGGACTTCGCGGCCCGCCACGCCGAGGCCATCTTCACCGCGCACACCACGTACGAGCGCGCGGCCGCCTTCTACGCCGACATCAAGGCCCGGACCACGGCCGCGGGCCGTGACCCGGACGGTGTGATCGTCCTGCCCGGCATCGTCCCGTACATCGGCTCGACCGAGGAGGAAGCCCGGGCGCTCGCCCGGCAGTTCGACGAGCTGCGCGTGCCGGAGTACGGGCTGCGCCAGCTGGCCGCCGTGTTCGAGACCGAGCCGTCGGTCTTCCAACTCGACCAGCCGCTGCCGGACTTCATCCTCGCCAGGCCCAAGCTGGAAGGCACGCAGAGCCGTTCCGACCTGATCATCGATCTCGCCGTGCGCGAGCAGCTGACGGTCCGGCAGATCATCTCCCGGCTCGGCGGCGGGCGCGGTCACTTCGAGTTCGTCGGCACGCCCGAGCAGATCGCGGACACGATCATCGCCTGGTTCGAGGGTGGTGCCGCGGACGGCTTCAACATCATGGCTCCGGCCCTGCCGTCGGGCCTCGCGGCCTTCGTCGAGCATGTGCTGCCCATCCTGCGCGGCAAGGGCCTGTTCCGCGAGGAGTACGAGGGCACGACCCTGCGCGAACACTACGGGCTCCCGGTCCCGGAGAACCAGTTCCATGGCTGACCCGCTCTCCGGGCCTGACCCTCTCGTGACTCCCGCCGCTTTCCGGAGCGGCGGGGGTCCGCCCGCACTGCGGGTCGAGGGACTGCGCAAGACCTAGGAAGACGGCTTCACCGCGGTGGCCGGGCTCGACCTGGAGATACCGGACGGCGCCTTCTTCGGCCTGCTCGGCCCGAACGGCGCCGGGAAGACCACGCTGATCGGCTCGGTGTGCAACATCGTCCGACCCAGCGCCGGTACCCTCTCCGTCTTCGGCCACGACCACCGCGACCGTCAGGCCCGCCGGCTCCTCGGCCTGGCCGCACAGGAGATCAACGTCGACCGGTTCCTGTCCATCCGGCAGATCCTGATCTACCACGCCGGCTACCACGGCATCGGCCGGAAGGCAGCCGCCCTGCGCGCCGACGAACTGCTCGCCCTGTTCCGCCTCGACGACAAGGCCGACGTACGCGCCTACGAACTCTCCGGCGGCATGCAACGGCGCCTCGTCCTCGCGCGGGCACTCATGCACCGCCCCCGTCTTCTCATCCTCGACGAACCGACGGCCGGCGTCGACGTCGAGCTGCGCTCGGAGATCTGGCGGGTCGTCAAGGGCCTCAACGCAGCGGGCACCACCGTCCTGCTGACGACGCACTACCTGGAGGAGGCGGAGACCTTGTGCGACGAGATCGCGCTTCTGCGCGCGGGCCGGATCGTCGACCGCGGATCCGCCGCCTCGCTGCGGGAGCGGTACGCGGCCCGGGACATCGCCGAGGTCTACGCCCGGGTGATCACGGCGGAGAAGGTCGCCTCGTGAGCGGCACCGAAGCCCCGGCCCGCCCTGCGTACGACGATCCGTTCCGGCCGGAGCGATCGCCGTTCCTCTGGCTCCTGGAACGGGAGGTCCTGCGCTTCCTCACCATCTGGCGCTACAGCGTCGTCGGCCCGGTGCTGTCGACCGTGCTGTTCGTGGTGGTCTTCGGGTCGGCTCTCGGCCGGCACGTCGACACGATCGGCGGCGTCGGTTACGGCACTTTCATCGTGCCCGGCCTCTTCGCGCAGGCCATCGTCAACGTCGGCTTCTTAAACGGCACGACCAGCCTGTTCGAGGCCCGCCGGGACCACTACATCAACGACGTGTTCGCGAGCCCGCTCAGGTGGTGGGAGATCAACGCGGCACTGGTGGGCGGTGGCATCGCCCGAGGCATCGTCGTGGGCGCGGGAGTCCTCGCGGCAGCGCTCCCGCTCACCCACGGCGGCGCCCCGGCCCGCCCCTTCGTCCTGCTGTTCGGCACGCTCGGCGTACTCCTGGTCGCCGCACAGGTCGGTGTGATCGCGGGCGGCCATGCGAAGTCCCTCGACCACGTCTACTCGATGGAGTCGATCATCCTGCTGCCGCTGGGCTTCCTCGGCGGAGTCTTCTACTCGGTCCATCAACTGCCGCCTTTCTGGGACGCCTTGAGCCGCCTCGACCCGGTCTTCTGGCTGGTCCAGGTCGAGCGGATCGGCTTCCTCGGCCAGGGCGACGTCGTTGCGGGCTGGGCCCTGGCCGTCGTCTGGTGCCTCGCGGCGGCGCTCACGGCCTGGTCGGCCGCGATGTTCGCCACCGGCCGCCTCAAGCCCTGAACCCCGTACGGGAAGGAACCAACGCCTTGACTTCCTCCCCCGCCTAAAGGCGGGGGATTCCAGCGGTCGCCCGCTGGGGTTCCTGCTTCACCGACGACCGCCCCGTCCGGGAGGACTCCCGTTGAGGTCTTACACCGTCTCCACAGGCAGATGCCGCCAGCCCGGCGGCCAGGATGTTGCGTGCCGCGTTTACGTCGCGGTCATGCACCGCGCCACAGGCACATGTCCACTCACGGACGTTGAGCGGCAGCTTCGCCGCGACCGTGCCGCAGTTTCCGCACAGCTTCGAGCTGGGAAAGAAGCGGTCGATCACCACGAGTTCGCGCCCGTACCAGGCGCACTTGTACTCCAGCATCATGCGCAGGTCCGTCCACGCCGCATCGGAGATGGCGCGCGCGAGCGCGCCGTTCTTCAGCAGGTTGCGGACGGTGAGGTCCTCGATCACGACCACTTGGTTCTCGTGGACGATGCGCGAGGTCAGTTTGTGCAGGAAGTCGCGGCGCCGGTCAGCGATCCGCGCATGGACCTTGGCAACACGACGACGGGCTTTCTCCCGGTTCGCGGAGCCCTTCGCCTTCCGGGACAGCTCTCGCTGCGCGCGGGTCAGGCGGGCGCGATCCCGCCGCTCGTGCTTCGGATTGGCGATCTTCTCCCCGGTGGACAGGGTCACCAGGGAGGTGATCCCGGCGTCGACGCCGACCGCCGCATTCGTGGCAGGGGCCGGGGCGATGGCGTCCTCGAAGAGCATCGACACGAACCAACGGCCCGCCGCGTCGCGGGACACCGTCACCGTGGTCGGCTCCGCACCCTCGGGCAGCAGACGCGACCAGCGGATGTCCAAAGGCTGCGCCATCTTGGCAAGCGTGAGCTGTCCGTCGCGCCAGGTGAAGGCGCTGCGGGTGTACTCGGCCGACGCACGGGACTTCTTGCGCGACTTGTAGCGCGGGTACTGCGAGCGCTTGGCGAAGAAGTGGGCGAACGCCGTCTGCAGATGACGCAGCGCCTGCTGCAGCGGAACCGAGGACACCTCGGTCAGGAAAGCGAGTTCCTCGGTCTTCTTCCACTGGGTGAGCGCGGCGGAGGACTGCACGTAGGTGATCCGGCGCTGCTCGCCGTACCAGGCCCGGGTTCGCTCCTCCAACGCCTTGTTATAGACGAGGCGGACACAGCCGAACGTGCGCGACAGCTCCGCCGCCTGCTCGTCCGTGGGGTAAAAGCGGTACCTGAACGCCCGCTTGACCTGCTCCGCCATACCTCACACTCTATCAGCTCCCATGTGAGCAAGGCGTGTTGGCCGGTGGGCGGTGGACGCCGGTCCGCCCTGGCGGCGAACCGACTTCTCCTGCCCTGCTCCGCAGGAGCTTCGTTTCCTCCCCGGCCTGAAGGCCCGGGTATCCACGAAGGAAGGCCCCGATGAAGAGCGGGAACTCCCGCCCGCCCCTCCCAACGCCGCGCCGCGTCAGGTCAGGGGCCGCGCTCCCGGCCCCGGCTCGACCGTCACGTCCCTCGGGGTCAGCGCGCCGTGCTCCCCGGTGCATTCGACGACCGCGCGGACCGGGCATCCGCAGGCGTTGTGCCGCATGTCGAGGACCACGCCGGCCGGGTCCGGGGTGTGCGTCTCGCCCCACTGGCGCAGAGCGACGAGCACCGGCCACAGGTCCCAGCCCTTCCGGGTCAGGCGGTACTCGTTGCGGGAGCGGCTGCCGGGTTCGCGGTAGGGGACGGTCGTGAGGATGCCGGCCTCGGTCAGCTTGCGCAGCCGGTCACTGAGGACCGCCTCCGACAGGCCGATGTGCCTGCGGAAGTCGTCGAAGCGGCGCACGCCGTTGGCTGCGTCCCGCACGATCAGCAGCGTCCACTTCTCTCCCACCACGTCGAGGGTGCGCTGCACGGAACAGTTCTCGGTGCTGAATGCGAGCCAGTCCACCGGGCCATGGTAGCCAGCTGGCTTCGTCATTGACAGTCAGCTGCGGGCAGGTCTAGCTTCGGCGTACGAAGTCAGCCGGGAGGGCGCAGGCGCATGGGACGCACACGTACATACACATGGGACGATCCCATGGTCACGGCCGGTGCCGTGGGCCGCTCCTCCGGCCTGGACTTCCTGCGTGACGTCAGGGACGCCAGGCTTCCGGCGGCGCCGATCTCCGCCACCCTGGACTTCACGCTCGACGAGGTGTCCGAGGGCCGCGCGGTCTTCTCGCTCGTCCCGGGCGAGGATCACTACAACCCGATCGGCAGTGTGCACGGCGGCGTCTACGCCACCCTTCTCGACTCGGCGCTGGGCTGCGCGGTGCAGTCCACATTGCCCGCGGGCATGGGCTACACCTCGCTCGACCTGAGCGTGAAGTTCCTCAAGCGGGTGTCGGTGGACACCGGCCCGGTGCGGGCCATCGGCAAAATCGTCCACCGCGGCCGGCAGACGGCGCTCGCCGAGGCCACGCTGGTCGACGCCGAGGACCGGGTGCTGGCACACGCGACCAGTTCCTGCATGCTCTTCCCGCTGCCGCCCGCGGCAGCCGCCTGAGCCGACCGCGCACTGCTCTGTTCGAGTGGTGAGCGCAGGCTCAGGGTCGTAGCGTCAAAGACGGGACATCCGTCGGCCAGCGGCAGCGGGGATCGGCCATGCAGCTACGCGCACTCACCACGACGGTCGCGCTCTTCGCCGTGGCCACCCTTGCCACCGCCGCGGGCACCTCGCCCGCGGCCTGGCCCGCGCCGGCACCCGTGACGCAGACCGCCCAGGCACGCACCGCGCCGCCGGTCCTCGTCGATTGCCTGTGGCACCCACAGGTGCGCCCGACGGACTTCATGCTCGCCTGCGGGGACGGCAACAGCCGCCTGGCCTCCCTGCACTGGACCCGATGGGACGCCCGTGGCGCACAGGCCAAGGGCGTGAACTGGGTCAACGACTGCAAGCCGTACTGCGCGGCCGGGCACTTCCACGCCTACCCGGTGACCGTACGACTGGACCGTGCGCGGCCCTGGAAGAAGCAGCCCAAGGTGTCGCACTACTCCCGGATCACGCTGACGTACCCGGCAACCCGGCCGGAACAGTTCGGCCCGACCGTGACCTATCCGCTGTGGGACTGAGAGGCGGCGACCCGTTCGGACTGGGCGCCCGTGATCACCTCGGAGCGGCTGCCGCCGCGGTCCATGAAGCCGCCCATGAACGCAAGCCCCAGTCCGGCGACGCCGAGCGCCGCGCCGACCAGCGACGGTGACGCCCAGCCCCAGCCCGCCGAGATCGCGAGGCCGCCGAGCCAGGCTCCACCCGCGTTGGCCAGGTTGAAGGCGGAGTGGTTGGAGGCCGCCGCCATGGTCGGGGCGTCCTTCGCCTTGGCCATCAGCAGCATCTGGACGGGCGTGGTGATGAGGGCGCCCATGGCGCCGATCAACGTGATCGTGATGAGGGCGGGCACGGTGCTGTGGACGGTGAAGTAGAACGCCACCAGCGCCGAGGACATCAGCGCGAGTCCCGCGTACAGTGTCGGGCGCAGGGCGCGGTCCGTGAGGGGGCCCGCGACGAGCGTGCCGAGGGTCATGCCGACGCCGTAGAGCGCGAGGACCAGTGTGGTCGAGGAGTCGGACAGGCCCGTGAGATGGGTGAGCATGGGCACGAGGTAGCTGTAGACGGCGAAGAATCCGCCGAATCCCACGACGGCCGTGGCCAGCCCGATGGCCACCTGCTTGTTGCGCATGGCGCGCAGTTCGTGCCGGACGCCGGTCTGCGGGCCGCGCGGCTGGTGGGGGACGAAGAGGGACAGCGCCACCAGGGCGACGAGGCCGATGACGGCCACCGCGACGTAGGCGGCCCGCCAGCCCAGCTGCTGCCCGAGCGCCGTACCGGCCGGGACGCCCACGATGTTGGCGATGGTCAGCCCGAGGAACATCTTGGAGACCGCGCGAGCGGCCCGGTCGGGGGCGACCAGCCGGGACGCCACCACCGCGCCCACGCCGAACAGCGCCCCGTGGGGCAGACCGGCGAAGAAGCGCGCGGCGAAGAGCAGACCGAAATTCGGGGCGAGCGCGGACGCGACGTTGCCGACGACGAACAGCCCGGACAGGAGCAGCAGCAGCCTCTTGTGCGGGATGCGTGCGCCGATGCCGGTCAGCACGGGGGCACCGACGACGACACCCAGGGCGTAGGCGGAGACGATGTTGCCGGCCTGTGGCACGGACACGCCGATTCCGTCAGCGATCTGGGGCAGTAGCCCCATCGTGGCGAATTCCGTCGTACCGATGCCGAAAGCGACAACAGCCAGGGCCAGGAGAGCCAGTGGCATGGCGCAGGAGAACCTTTCGGAGGTGGTGCAGAAGTACGAGGGGGCGGGCCTGGACCGTGTCGAAGCGGCTTCCCTCACCCGGCATCGTCGCCCGGCGCCCCCAGGGCATGATGAGCCCACAACAAGTGCAGCAGCGCGGCGGAGCAGGGCATTCCAAGATCCCGGCCCACTTTCCGTGACTCATGTCACCCCCGCGTCGGCAAGGCTCACTGGCTCCGAGATAGGTTGTTGATCATGCGTCTGTCTGTTTGACCGCTCGTTGATGAGGACATGGGGAAGCGTCAGTCGCGGCCGTGGATCGTGTTGCGTGCAGCGCGACGGACCCCGCCTGTTCCAGCCTGCTTCATGCGATGTGGTGCAGCCGGCGCTGCAGGGTGGTGTTGATGCCGGCGGGCAGGAAACCACAAGATGGCCAGGATGGCGGTGGAAGGGGGGCTGGTAGAGGTGTACCCATAGCGAAGTCGGCTCCGGCGACCAGCCGGTGGTGATCCCTTCCGGGATCTACGACATCGCCCACAACAGCGGCTGGGTCAACGTCGGAACCGACCATGACACCGCCGAGTTCGCGGTAGGGTCCATACGCCGTACTAGGGCAGTGAGGGCCTCGCCTCCGAGGAGTCGCCCGAGACACTGGGCCCCTCCGGTGCGAAGTCCACGTCCACCACGCCCTCGACAGCGCGTACCAGGTGAGCGGCCACGGGGATCAGAGACGTGTCGCGGACCCGCCCGACAAGAGTGACGGCTCCGTCGTGCACCTCGACGCGGATCATCGGCGAAGGCGCGGGGAACAGGTAGGACACCACCTCGCGGCGGACCTCCTCGGCGATCTCCTCGTCGTCGCGCAGGAACACCTTGAGCAGGTCGGAGCGGCTGACGATGCCGGCCAGCATGCCCAGTTCGTCGACCACCGGCAGTCGCTTGACCCTGGCCTGGGCCATGGTCCGAGCGGCCTGGGCGAGGGTCGCGTCCGGGCGGACGGTGAGGGCCGGGGAGGTCATCAGCTCTGCCGCGGTGACGGCGCCGGCCTTGGCCAGGTCGGCAAGGCGGCGCAGCTGGGTGTGCCGGTCGGGGTCCTTGTCGCGGAACTCCTCCTTGGGCAGCAGATCGGCCTCGGAGACGATGCCGACGACCCGGCCCTCGCCCTCGATGACGGGCAGGGCGCTCACCTTCCAGTCCTGCATCAGCCGCACGATCTCCTTGAAGGAGGCGTCGCGGTCGAGGGAGGCGACGGTGTGGGTCATGACGTCGCTGACGATGTGCGGGCTGCCGTGCATGGTGACTCCTCGCGTTCAGATGCGGCTGTCGGAGCCGTAAGGGGCGTAGAGGTCCAGGAGCCGGGTCCGGGCCGAGCGGAGGCGGTGGGCGAGGACGTCACCGACCCACTGGGCCACGGCGCTGCCCAGAGCCGGATCGTCCTGGCACATCAGGCGGACGGCCGTGGCGTCGAACTCGTACGCCCGTACCGGGGTCATGGCCTCGGCGCCCAGGTGATAGGTGTGCGGCGCGAACAGCCATGACCACCCGACGAGTTCGTTGTGCTGCAGGGTCTCGATGACGGCCGCCCTGCGGCCGGGCACGTGCATGTCCAGTTCGACGGTGCCCGTACGGATGATCCAGAACCGGTCGGCCCGGCCGCCCTCCTCGAACAGTCGTGCCCCTTGCGGAAAGGACACCTCACGGGAGAAGCGCATCAGACGCTCCTGGTGCTCGGGAGGCAGGGCACGCAGCATGCTGGGGGTGGAAGTGGGGATCATGGCGTGCCTCCTGACGGGTGTGGGACCTGCCAGTACCAGCCTGTGCCCGCCAGCGGTGCCGTCCCATGGGCCGCTCGGTCCATCGGATGGACCACTCGGCTCCGCTTCGACGACCTTCGGCACCCTGCGGCAGCACCGCCACGGCGGTTGCATGAAGACGTGAGACGACCCGCCCGACGGAGGGGGTGAGTTCTGTGGGTACCTCACTGACTCCCGACTTCTGGAGGCTGTTCGCCGTCCTGCTGGTGATCTTCGCCGCGGTGACCGTGGTGGTGAGCGCCGTGCTCGACGCGTTGGTCGTGCGAATGCTGCGGCACTCGCGGCCGACCGGCCACAGGAGTGTGACCGCTGACCAGTTCGAACGGCCCTTGGTGCACCGCTGAGGCGTGCGCCGACCAGTAGCACCAGGAAGGAACGGCGATGACCGCCACCATGACAGCAGACGTGCAGGTGGAGGGGGCCTGGCGTGGGTTCGTCGGGCCCCGCTGGCGGGAGCGCGTCGACGTGCGCGACTTCATCCAGGCCAACTACACGCCGTACGAAGGCGACGCCTCGTTTCTGACCGGCGCCAGCGACCGTACCCGCGAGGTGTGGAGGAAGGTCAGCGCGCTGTTCCCCAAGGAGCGAAGCCGGGGCGTCCTGGACGTCGACACCGCCACCCCCTCCACGATCACCTCGCACGCCCCCGGTTACATAGACCGCGACCGCGAACTGATCGTCGGCCTCCAGACCGACGCCCCGCTCAAGCGCGCGATCATGCCCAACGGCGGGCTGCGGATGGTCGAGAACGGGCTGAAGGCGTACGGCTACGAGCCCGACCCGTTCGTGACACGGGTCTTCGGCACCTACCGCAAGACCCACAACGACGGTGTCTTCGACGCCTACACACCGCAGATGCGCGCCGCCCGCAAGGCCGGCATCATCACCGGCCTGCCCGACGCGTACGGCCGGGGCCGGATCATCGGCGACTACCGGCGCGTCGCCCTCTACGGCACGAACCGGCTCATCGAGGCCAAGCGAGCCGAGCGGGCCCTGCTGGACGCCCGCCCCTCCACCGCCGACGTCATCCGCGACCGGGAGGAACTCGCGGAGCAGACAAGGGCGTTGGGTGAACTGGCCGAGATGGCCGCCTCGTACGGCTGTGACGTCACCCGGCCGGCCGCCACCGCCCACGAGGCCGTGCAGTGGCTCTACCTCGGCTACCTCGCCGCGGTGAAGGAGCAGAACGGCGCCGCGATGTCGCTGGGCCGCACCTCGACATTCCTCGACGTGTACCTCCAACGGGATCTGACGGACGGGACCATCGACGAGACCCGCGCTCAGGAGCTGATCGACGACTTCGTGATCAAGCTGCGGATCGTGCGGTTCCTGCGCACTCCGGAGTACGACGCGCTGTTCTCCGGCGATCCGACGTGGGTGACGGAGTCCATCGGCGGCATGGGTGAGGACGGCCGCACCCTGGTCACCCGGACCTCCTTCCGCTTCCTCCAGACCCTGTACAACCTCGGCCCGGCGCCGGAACCCAACCTGACCGTGCTGTGGTCTCCCCGACTGCCCGCGGGCTTCAAGGAGTTCTGCGCCCAGGTCTCGATCGACACCAGCGCCGTCCAGTACGAGTCCGACGACCTGCTGTGCGCGCGGACCGGTGACGACACCGCGATCGCCTGCTGTGTCTCGGCGATGGCGGTGGGCCGGCAGATGCAGTTCTTCGGAGCGCGGGTCAATCTGGCCAAGGCGCTTCTGTATGCCGTCAACGGCGGCCGGGACGAGATGACGGGCGAGCAGATCGCGCCCCCTACACCCCTGCTCACGGGTGAGTACCTGGACTACGAGACGCTCTCCCAGGCGTACGACCGCGTCCTGGACTGGCTGGCGAAGACGTACGTCGACGCACTGAACGTCATCCACTACATGCACGACAAGTACGCCTACGAACGACTCGAGATGGCCCTGCACGACCACCCCGTGCACCGCTTCATGGCCTGCGGCATCGCCGGCCTCTCGGTCGCCGCCGACAGCCTGTCCGCCGTCAAGTACGCGCGCGTGAAGGTGTTCCGGGACGCCACCGGGCTCGCCGTCGACTTCCGCACCGAGGGAGACTTCCCGGCGTACGGCAACAACGACGACCGCGCCGACAGTATCGCCGTAGGACTGGTGGAGTCGTTCATGGCGAAGCTGCGCAGGCATCCCACGTACCGGGACGCCGAGCACACCCAGTCCGTGTTGACGATCACCTCGAACGTCGTCTACGGCAAGCACACCGGTAACACACCCGACGGCCGCCGGTCCGGACAGCCCTTCGCACCCGGGGCCAACCCCATGAACGGACGTGACCGGCACGGCGTCGCAGCCTCGGCCCTGTCGGTGGCCAAACTGCCCTACGAGCAGGCCCGGGACGGTATCTCGCTGACCACGACCATCACCCCCGAAGGGCTGGGCCATCATCCGGCCGAGCGCGCCGGGCACCTGGTCGGCATCCTCGACGCCTACATGACGGTCGGCGGCTTCCACATGAACGTCAACGTCCTGGACCGGGCCACGCTGGAAGACGCGATGGAGCACCCGCAGAGGTACCCGGATCTCACCATCCGCGTGTCCGGATACGCGGTCAACTTCGTCCGGCTGACGCGTGAGCAGCAGCTCGACGTGATCAGCCGCACCTTCCACGGATCGTTGTGAGCCGATGGCGACCACCGGCCGGATCCACTCCTGGGACCTGTCCACCGGCGTGGACGGGCCCGGGACCCGGTTCGTTCTCTTCGTGTCCGGCTGCCCGCTGCGCTGTCTGTACTGCGCCAACCCTGACACCTGGCACATGCGGGACGGCGAGGAGACAGGCGTCGACGAGGTGATGGCCGAGATCGAGAAGTACCGGACGTTCCTCACCGCGGCAGGTGGCGGCGTGACCGTCACGGGCGGTGAGCCGTTGCTGCAACCTGCCTTCACCGGTGAGATCCTGCGCCGCTGCAAGGACGCCGGGCTGCACACCGCCCTCGACACGTCCGGCTTCCTCGGCGCCCGCGCCACCGACGAGCTGCTGGCCGACACCGACCTGGTGCTCCTGGACATCAAGTCCTTCGACGTCCCGGCCTACCGTCGCCTGACCGGCGGCGAGCTGGCGCCCACCTTGAACTTCGCCACCCGTCTGAACCGGCTCGGCGTTCCGATGTGGATCCGCTACGTCCTGGTGCCGGGCTGGACGGACGACCCGGCAGCCGTCACCGGACTGGCCGCGTTCCTCGCGGAGCTCGGCTCTGTGGATCGGGTGGACATCCTGCCGTTCCACAAGCTCGGTGCCGCGAAGTACGAGGCCCTCGGCATCCCGTTCCGGCTGGGCGACACCCCGAATCCGACGCGGGAGTCGGTCGAGCGGGTACGGGAATCGTTCCGTGCGTACGGCTTGGTGGCTCACTGAAGACGTGGGGCAGAGTTCGAGGCGGAGTGCGTCGCCGCGTCGAGTGCCGTGATGTCGACCTCGGCGTCGGCCTCGATGGTGGGGAAACCCCGGCCAGGTACCCGATCAGGACGGGCCGCACCACCCGTGCCACCAGGCGCAAGAGGCCGACCGTGACCGCGAGAGCGGAGCCCAGCTGTGCGTACAGGGCGAGGGCGGGCAGGATCGCCCACAGCCCGGCGACACCCGCGTACGCCATCACCTGCGGCACCAGCTACGCGTCCACGCTGACCCCGGCCGGCCTCGCAACGAGGCGCGCCGGCAGCCGAGAAGCGTGACGGCTTCGGCGTGCCCGTGAGCGCCGCGCGACACAAGGCCGGCGTACAGCCCAACCGGCCCTTCGGAGAGGGCCGTTCAGCCCAGTGGACACCGACCTTCGGCATCCGGCGACCTTGGGCGCACGTCGGGAGAGTGGGGGACGTCAAGAACTGATCGAAGCCCCTCGAAGGGATCACCGCCATGGCCGTCCACGAGCGTCCTGACCGGAGTTCGGGCTGCCACCCGCCGTGCTTCCGCAGGACCCCCGCAGGCGCCGTGATGATGGCGCCGACGCGGACTGCTGAGTGGCCACCGGCCAAGCACCAGTCGGACGGCTCGCCGAGCACGCCGACGCGATGCGGCGAGATCGATGACGCCCTCGGCCTCGGCGGGCTCCGGGTCAGGCTCCCGTTCGTCGGCCGCAACCGCCGGCTGCGCTGACCGCGGGAGGTGCGGCGGGCCCCACGAGGGGAAGCGGGCCCGCCGCGCCGAAGACCGGCATGGGCCGGTCGGCCCCCGGCAGGGACCTGAGGCCCCTGCCAGGGGCCTCATCCGAAGAC
>NZ_JBHUXV010000058.1:0-10158 GCF_042669125.1 Streptomyces sp. NPDC057253
CTCCCGGGGCGCATGCGTTCCGTCCCGTCAGTCCGCGCCGAGGTAGGCCGCCTGGAGCACGCCCGGGTCCCGTCGCAGTTCGTCCGCGGTGCCGCTGTGCACCAAACGGCCGTGGGCCAGCGCGTACACCCTGTCCACCACCTCCAGGGCGGCGGAGACGTGCTGTTCGACCAGCAGCACTCCGAGCCCGCGTTCCACGGCGAGGGTGCGGAGGGTCCGCAGCAGCTCCGCCGCGATCCTCGGGGCGAGGCCCAGGGACATCTCGTCCACCAGGAGCAGCCGTGGCCGCCCCAACAGGGCACGAGCCAGGGCGAGTTGCTGTTGCTCACCGCCTGACAGCAGACCCGCGCGGCGGGATTGCAACGGGCCCAGCTGAGGCAGCACGGTCAGTGCCTCCTCGATCAGTGCCCGGCCACCTCGCCGCTGTTCCAGGCAGAGCGTCAGGTTCTCCCGGACGGTCAACTGCCGGAACAGCCCCCGGTCCTCGGGGACCAGGCGCAGCCCGCGCCGGGCCAGTGCACGGGCGCCGGTGCGCGCGGTGACCGGCCCGCCGAGCAGTTCGATCCGCCCGGCGTGGGCGGGCAGGCAGCCGGCCAGGGTCAGCAGGGTCGTGGTCTTGCCGGCGCCGTTGGGGCCGAAGAGACCCACCACCTCCCCCGGCGCGATGTGCAGGTCCAGGTCGCGTACGACCGTGCCGGCGCCGTGGCCCGCGTGCAGGCCCCGCACGCGCAGCAGAGCGGACACCGCCTCGGCTGCCGCGCCGGAGGTGTCGGTCGCGCTGTCGGCGGCGGTCATGACGGACTCCCTTCTCCCAGGTAGGCGGCGAGCACGGCGGGGTCCTTCCTGATCTGTGCCGGGGTCCCCGAGGCAAGCACCGTTCCGGCGTCCAGGACGTGGACGTGGTCGCAGTTGCCGAGGACGAGGCCCATGTCGTGTTCCACCAGGAGCACGGTGGTGCCTCGGTCGCACACGTCCCTGAGACGTCGGCCGAGCTCTTCGCTCTCGTGGCTGTCGAGTCCCGCCGCCGGTTCGTCGAGGAGGAGCACGTCGGGGCGGGCGATCAGCGCGCGGGCGAGGGCGACCAGCGTGCGCTGCCCCTGGCTGATGGATCCGGGAAGGGAGCCCGCGACGGTGTCGAGCCCCAGTGACGCCAGCAGGTCGTGCACCACCGGCGTGTCCGCGGCGGGCATCCGCCTCAGCTGGTGCCACCAGCGTCGGCGGGTGTCGCCCGGCATCCCGGTGGCGACGTTCTCCGCCACCGTCAGGTCGTCGAAGAGGTCGAGTGCCTGGAAGGTGCGGACCAGTCCGGCGCGAGCCCTTCGATAGGGTGCGAGGCCGTCGATACGACGATCGCCGAGGTGGACCTCGCCGCGTGCCGTGACATAGCCCGTGCAGGCGTCCAGCAGGGTGGTCTTCCCGGCACCGTTGGGGCCGATGAGCCCCGTGAGGGATCCTGGGGCGACGTCAAGGCTCACGCCTTTGAGCGCGTGCACGCCTCCGAAGGCCACGTTCAGATCACGTAGTGCGAGAGACAGCATGCTCGGTCTCCTCTCCGCGTGCGGGGACCTGCTTCCGGGACGGCTCGGGCACGTTGTGCCGACGCAGCCTGCCTGTCAGCCACCGCAGCTGCCGGTCGAGTTCTCCCGCCACACCCCCAGGGGTGGTCACCAGGGCGAGGAGCAGTCCGATCGCGCTGACGATCGCGTTGTACTTGCCGAGTTCCAGCCAGCGGTCCAGCGCGTAGTACACCAGCCCGCCGGGGGCCAGGAGACCGGCGATGACGGCGCCGGAGACGCGGCTGATGCCGGCCAGGTACACCACCGCGACATAGGTGAGCGACACGAAGACGTCGAAGTTCTGGAAGGCCAGGCTCTCCTGCTGGTATCCGAGAAGGACACCAGCCGTCCCGGCGAGGCCGGCGGCGATCCCGAAGCCCGTCAGCTTGACACCGGCGATGTTGATCCCCGCCGCGGCGGCCGCCCGCTCGTTGGCACGCACCATGAGCATCTGTCCGCCGAGGCGGGTCCGGCGCAGCCAGATCACGCCGATGGCGCAGGCCGTCACCACGAAGAGGGCGAAGAGGGCGAACCCGATGTCCCCGCCATTGCCGAGTCCGGTGCCGAACAAGCGGAGTTCCGGCACCCGGCTGCCGCCCATGCCGCCCGTCCAGCCGGGATTCTTGAAGACGAACTCCGACACGGCGACGGCGAGACCCAGCGTGACCACGCCCAGGGTCACTCCGCGGATCCGCAGCGCCGGCACGGCGACGGCGACGCCCAGGATCACGGCCAGGGCCACCGCGATGAGCGGTGCGAGCGGGAACGGGAGGTGAGCGCGGGTGGTGAGGTTGCTGAGCACGAAGCCCGCTGCACCGGCGAAGGTCATCTGGGCCAGGGAGATCTGGCCCAGCATGCCGGTGACGACGACGATGCTGAGGCAGACGAGCACGGACACGACCGTCGTCGTCAGGGCGGTGCGGTACGGCCCGTCCAGTGTGAGGACCAGCGCCACGCCGGCCAGGAGCGTCGCACCCACCGTGATCGGACTGGCACCACCGCGGGGCACGGTCGGCAGCCGGGGATCCTCCTCCGTGCCGCGGGAGGGCAGACTCCCCCCGCTGACCGCGAGGGTCACCACGATCACCAGGAAGGGAATGATCTCGCGGAGCCCGGTCTGCGGCAGCCAGGAGTAGTCGCCCTGGAACTTCAGGACGACGCTCTGGAGCATGCCCAGGGCGATGCCCGCGGCGACCGTGACGCCGAAGGACCGAAGCCGCCCGACGATCGCCACGGCGAGCGCCGGCACGATGAACAGGCTGTTGGCCACGGGGTCGAGCCCGGTGATCGGACTGGCCAGGATGCCCAGCAGGCCTGCCAGTACCGAGGAGCCCATCCAGGCGAGGGCGGAGAGGCGTCCGGGCGAGTGCCCGAGAAGCGTGGCCGCCCGTTCGTCCTCGGCGACAGCCCGCATTGCCAGGCCGGTCCGGGTGAACCGCGTGAGAACCCACAGCAGGGCGGCGATGACGACGACCAGGGACGCCAGCAGGAACCTGTCCCACGACACCGTCAGCCCGCCGAAGTGCACGGGGTCGTTCGCCAGGATCGGCGGCACGCTCGCGCTCGTGCTGGGAAACCGCAGGACCACCAGGGACTGGAGCACCATGGTGATGCCGACGGCGGCGACGAGTTTCAGCAGACCTGACGCCGATCGCAGCGAACGGAAGACCAGCGCGTAGGCGACCAGGCCCAGCACCGCCGCGACGGCGAGGCAGACCAGCATGGCGGCCCACACCGCCAGGTCCGGCATGGCGACGGTGCCGATCGGGAGGACCAGCAGGTCCTCGTTGTGCAGGAAGGCGTAGGTGTATCCGACGTACATCCCCATCGCGCCGAGGGAGATGTTGATGACACCGGCGGCCTGGTAGGTGAGCACCACTCCTGTGCCCAGCGCGGCGTAGATGGTTCCCGCGCCGAGGCCCAGGAGGGCGAATTGCAGGATCTCGATCATGTGGTTCCTTCGGTCCGCCGGTGATCGACCAGAGGCGTGGTGGTGATCATCCGGAGTACCAGCGACCGGCGACGTCCTGGAGCTGGCCGTTCTCGCTCTTCACGATGCGGACATCTTTGGCGCAGAGGGACGACATACCGGGGACCTGCTTGCCGTCACAGGTGGCCGGGGGACCGACGAAGGTCGGCTCGTCCTTCAGCGCGCGGAAGGCCTTGATCACGGCCGCGGGGTCGTCCGGCTTGTCGGTCTTGCCGAGCACGTCGGCCAGGGTCACGGTCGCGGCGAAGGCCGATTCCGGGTAGAACCCGAGGTCGACGGAGGGGGCGTACTTGGCCATGGCGGCCCGGAACGCCTTGGCGTCGGCGGTGTCCGAATTCGCGGGCTGCACGGAGACCGGGAAGTACGACCCGTCGGCCGCGCTTCCCGCGGCCTTGAGTACGCCCGGAGCAGCACAGTTACCGGTGAAGACGTAGGTCGCCGTGCTGGCCAGCGACTGCTTGGCCTTGAGCACGTTGACGCAGCCGGGTTCCGGCATGATGCCGAACACCGTGTCGGTCCCGCCCTGGAGGGCCTGGCTGAGCGGACCGGCCACGTCGGTCTCGTTCACGCCGAAGGGGACCATGGTCACCTTCTTCACACCTTGCGCCTTGAGCACGTCGCGGACGAACCTCTCAGCGGACAGTCGCGCCTGAGGGTTCTCGTTGAACAGGACGGCGGCCTTCTTGGTGTGCAGTTCCTTCGCGGCGTAGATGGCCGCGGCGATCTGCGACCCCGGGGATCCCGCGACGAACGAGAACGAGTCGGGAGAGGTGAGTTCGATGAGGCTGATCGGCGTCGTGGCCACGTAGGGCACACCGGCCTTGGCGAGCACGGGCAGGGAGCCGTCCGCGCCGAGGTCGAGGCCACCGATGACCGCGGCGGGCTTCTGTTCGAGGACCTGGGCCGCGCAGTTCGCCGAGGCCGCGGTCGTGCCGTTGGAGTTGCAGTACTCCAGGCGGATCGGCCGTCCCCCGGCGCCGCCCAGGTTGTTGTTCACGTACTTCACCGCCGCGCGGGCCGCCTGCCCCATGTTGGCGAAGTTGCCCGCCGCGTTGGTGTCGTTGTTGATCATGCCGATCACGATCGGCTTGCCTTGCGCCTTCTTCACCGGCAGAGCGACCTGACCGGCCTTGTCGGCCTTGCCGGACTCGCCGGTCGACCCGGAGTCGCTGTTGCCGGCGCAGGCCGCCACGAGTGTCAGGGCCAGAGCCGTACAGACACCGGCGGCCGCCCGAACCGGCTTACGCGAAAGCTTCCCCACAGACATAGCGCACCCCATCAACTTAGTTCACTTCGTTGAAGGGAGAGTGTGGGTGCGCAACGGGGCTGTGACAAGGGTTTGAGCAGCATTTGTCGCAGATAACGATTCAATATGAGGTGCAGACCACCTAGTCATCTAGGTGCACTCTCTATCTATCCCTCGCCGCTTCAGCTCCTGCGTCGGAACCGCGCCGTGGCGTCACGGAACTCCTGACCGGTGAGCAGCCCGCCCTGGACCGCACCGAGCACCGCCAGCTCGTGGTCGAACTCCGCACTCAGCGCCCGGCGCAACGACGCCTTGCTGCTGCTCAGTGCCGGTCGGGACAGCTTGGCGAGGCCGGCCGTCACTTCGGCGACCCGCTCCTCCAACCGGTCGGCCGCCAGCACCTCGTTGACGAGCCCCCATGCCAACGCCTCGTCCGGTGCGACCACGCGCCCGGTGAGGACCATCTCGCTCGCCCGTGTACTGCCCACCGCCCGGGTCAGCAGATGGGCACCCCCCATGCCGGGCACGAGGCCCACGTTGATCCAGGAGCTGGCGAAGCTCGCCTCCTGGGAGGCGTACCGCAGGTCGCAGGAGAGGGCCAGGTCCAGCCCCGCGCCCAGCGCGGCACCGCCCACCGCCGCGATGACGGGAACCGGGACGTCACGCATCAGCCGTACCAGGCGCTGGAACTGCCCGTAGATGGTGTCGGTGACCGCGCGAGCGCCCTGCTCGGCCACGACCGAGAGGGCGGCCAGGTCACCGCCCGCACAGAAGGCCGGCGCCGCGCCGGTGACGACCAGGGCCCGCACCTCGGGGTCGGCACCCGCCTCCGCCACCGCGTCGGCCAGGTCGTGGACCAGCTCGACGGTCAGCGCGTTGCGCCGCTCGGGCCGGTCGAGCACGAGCCACTCGGCGGCTCCGCACCGCTCCCGCCGCAGGTGGTTCGGCCCGTTCACCGTCGCGTCCGTCACGACCGCACCCCCGTGACGTCCCGGCCGATGATGGTGCGCATGATCTCGGAGGTGCCCCCGTAGATGGTCTGCACGCGCGCGTCGAGGAAGGCCCGGGAGACCGGGTACTCGCTCATGTAGCCGTAGCCTCCGAAGAGTTGGAGACAGCGGTCGACCACCCGCTGCTGGAGTTCGGTGGCCGCGAGTTTCGCCTTGGCCGCGTCGACCGCGGTGAGTTCGCCGGCGTTGAGGGCACGCAGGCAGTCGTCGACGTACGCCTGGACGACGTCGAGTTCGGTGACCATGTCGGCGAAGCGGAACTGGGTGTTCTGGAAGGCGGCCAGGGGCCGGCCGAAGGCCGTGCGCTCCTTGGTGTACTCCAGCGTCCAGTCCAGGACGGCCCGCGCCGGGTACAGGGCCTGGAGGGCGATGGAGAGCCGCTCGCTGGGCAGGTTCTCCATCAGATGGGCGAAGCCGCCGCCCTCCTTGCCCAGGAGGTTGTCGGCGGGCACCCGGACGTCCTCGAAGATCAGCTCGGCGGTGTCCTGGGCCATCAGGCCCATCTTGTCGAGTTTGCGACCGCGTTCGAAGCCGGGCATCCCGCGTTCCACCATGAACAGACTGAGCCCGCGGGAACCGGCCTCCGGATCGGTCCTGGCCACCACGACCACCAGGTCGGCGGCGATGCCGTTCGTGATGAAGGTCTTGGTGCCGTTGAGGATCCACTCCTCGCCGTGGCGCACCCCGCTGGTGCGGATGCCCTGGAGGTCGCTGCCGGCGCCCGGTTCGGTCATGGCGATCGCACCGATGAGCTCTCCGCCCGCCACACCGGGCAGCCAGCGCGCCCTCTGCTCCAGGGTCGCGAGGCTCAGCAGATACGGCAGGAAGATGTCGTCCTGCAGTCCGAAGCCGAGGTTGACCGAGGCGGCCCCCACCCGGGCCAGCTCCTCGATGACCACGCTGCGATACCGGACGTCCGTCACACCGCCGCCGCCGTACTCCTCCGGGACGGTCAGTCCGAGAATCCCCTGACGGCCCGCGGCCAGCCAGGCGCCGCGCTCGACCATCCGATCGGCGTCCCAGCGTTCCTGGCGGGGAACCACTTCGCGCTCCACGTACTCCCGGACGGTCGCCCGGAAGTCCTCGTGGTCCTGTTCGTAGAGCCTGCGCCGCATGTCCCTCCGCCTCTCCGCATCACACCATGAGTCTCACTTAGTCAACTAAGATAGACCAGTGGTGGCGGATTGCGTCACGCGGCCGCGACGGCGTTCAAGCTCGCGGGGTCCGTCAGGGCCCGGTGGATGGGGCCGGTCAGCGAGGACAGCGGGACACCCGTGCCCCGGTTGGTGTCGGCGACGATCTCCGCGACGATGGAGAGGGCCGTTTCGGCGGGCGTCCGGGCGCCGAGGTCGAGCCCGATCGGCGAACGCAGGCGCGCCAGCGCGGACTCCGCAACGCCGGCTTCCCGCAGCAGCGTCTCCCGGTGCTCGTGGGTGCGCCGCGAGCCCATGGCGCCCACGTAGCCGACCGGCAGGCCGAGCGCCAGAGCCAGCAGCGGAACGTCGAACTTGGCGTCATGGGTGAGCACACAGACGGCGGTGCGGGAGTCGACGGCCGTGTTCTCCAGATAGCGGTGGGGCCACTCGATCACGACCTCGTCGGCGTGCGGGAAACGGGCGCGGGTCGCGAAGACGGGCCGGGCGTCGCAGACGGTGACGTGGTAGCCCAGGAAGCGTCCGGCCTCGCTGAGCGCTCCGGCGAAGTCGACGGCGCCGAAGATCAGCATCCGGGGCCGGGTGGCGTTGGTGTGGACGAGGACCGACAACCGCTGCGGACAGGTGTCGGTGTCTCCTCCGATCTCGACCAGGGCGCTCTGCCCTGCCCGCAGGAGGGCGCGAGCGCGCTCCGTGACCGCCCGGTCCTCCTGCTCGCGACCGAGCGTCCCGGCACAGCCGTCGGTGCCCGGACGGACATGCAGGGTGCCGCCGAGGAACGCGGCGGGCCCGTCGACGACCTGTGCCACGGCCACGGGGCGACCGCGTGCCGCGTGTTCGAAGGCCGCGGCCAGGTGTGGCATGTCGGCGGCCACCACGCGCTGCACCAGCACGTCGAGGACACCCCCGCACGTCAGGCCCACGGCGAAGGCGTCGGAGTCGGAGTAACCGAAGCGCACGCGCACAGGAGCGCTGTGGGTGTCCAACACCTCGCGGCACATGTCGTAGACGGCCGCCTCCACACAGCCTCCGGAGATGCTGCCGACCGCCTCACCGTCGGCGTCGACCGCGAGCGAGGTGCCAGGAGGCAGGGGCGCGCTGCCGCTGACCTGGACGACAGTGGCGACGGCGAAGGACCGGTGCGTCCGGCACCAGTGGTCGAGGGTGTCCGCGATGTTGAGCATGGGGGGCTCCGAAGAAGGTGACGGTGGGGGGTGAGCGGGGCAGTCGGCGACGGTGCCGACCGCCCCGGTGAGGAGTCGGTCAGAGCAGGGACTCGGCGGTGATGGGCAGGTCGCGGACACGGCATCCGGTCGCGTGGAAGACCGCGTTGGCGACCGCCGGGGCCACGCCGACCAGCACGACCTCCCCGAGGCCCTTGACGCCGAGGGGATCGGCCTCGGGGTCCTCGCCGTCGATGTAGATGGCCCGGATCTCGGGGATGTCGGCGTTGACGGGCACGAGGTAGTCGGCGAGGTTCGCGTTGACGAGCCTGCCGTCGCGGTTGTCGTACTCGCCGTGCTCCAGCAGGGCCATGCCGATGCCGCCCACCATGCCGCCGAGCGCCTGGCTGTCGGCGAGCTTGGGACTGATGATGCGTCCGGTGTCGTAGACCCCGAGCATCCGCCGCACCCGGACCAGCCCGAGACGCGCGTCCACGGCGACCTCGGCGAAGATCGCGCTGTAGGCGTACATCGAGAACCGGTCCGCCGACGGCGGGCTCCAGCCGCCGAGGACTTCGAGATGTGTGCGCTCGTTGCGGGCGAGGAGCTGCCGGTAGGTCTCTCCGCGCCCTGGATCGCCCTGCACGCTCAGACGGCCGGAGCGGACCACGACCTTATCGGGGTCCGCCCCGTACAGAGGTGACTGCTTGTCCTCGACGGCCAGCTTGATCGCCTGCTGCCGCAGCGTGTCGCAGCCGGCCTGGACGGCGGATCCCACACTGGCCATGGTGACGGAGCCGCCGTGCGGGGGCGCCGCCGGCATCGCGGAGTCACCGAGCCGGAACGTCACCTGACGCATCGTCAGGCCGAGGGCGTCCGCGGCCACCTGGGTCATGGACGTATAGGTGCCCGGCCCCATGTCGCTGGTCGCGGACTGCACGAGGGCGGTGCCGTCGGCGTCGAGCCGGACCCGGGCCTGGGCGGCCACTCGGTGCGTGGGATAGCAGCCGACCGCCATGCCCGTGCCGATCAGCCAGTCGCCGTCGCGCGTGGACCGGGGCTTCGGGTCGCGCCGGTGCCAGCCGAACTCGCGGGCGCCTGCCTGGAGGGCGTCGCGCAGCCTTCGGGTCGAGAAGGGGAGGTTGTGGGCCGGGTCCTCGTTCGGCTCGTTGCGCAGGCGCAGCTCGATCGGGTCGATGCCCAGTTCGTGGGCGAGTTCGTCGAGCGCCGACTCGACGGCGTAGGCGGCGGAGGAGTAGCCCGGTCCGCGCATGGGAGTCGGGGTGTTCACGTCCAGCGCCGCCGCCTTGTACGCCTGGCTGACGTTGGGCGTGGCGTACAGCATCTGGCCGAGGTCGAGGATGGCCTCGGCGTACATCTCGTAGCGGGAGGTCTCGGCCGTCAGCTCATGCGCCATCGCGGTCAGACGGCCACGCCGGTCGCTGCCCAGGCGCACCCGGTGCTCGTAACGCGGCCGGTAGCCGACGTTGGTGTAGAGCTGCTTGCGGGTGAGGACGAGCTTGACCGGCCGCTTGACCTCCCTGGCTGCGAGGGCCGCGATCACGGTGGAGGGCCAGACCCTCAGCGAGTTGCCGAACGCTCCGCCGACGAAGGGCGACAGGACCCGCACCGACTCCGCGGCGATACCGAACACCGCGGCGAGTTCGGCGACCGCGCCCTGCACCCACTGGGTCTTGTCCCAGACAGTGAGTTCGTTCCCCTTCCACTCGGCGACGGCGGCGTGCAGCTCCATCGCGTTGTGGTGGGTTCGGGCGGCCGTGTAGGAGAGGTCGCTGGTTACGGGCGCGGTGCGCAGGGCCGCCTCGGCGTCACCGCGCGCGTAGTCCATCAGCTGGACCGACGGGGCGTCCGTCATGTCGGTCGAGCCCTGCTGCGTGTCGTAGTCGACCTTCACCAGGTCCGCGGCGTGCTGCGCGACCTCGAGGGTGGTGGCCACCACCACGGCGACGGGCTGGCCGCGGAAGTGGACCTGGTCGTCCTGGAAGGCCCTCAACCTCTGGCCCGGCGGGTTGAAGTAG
>NZ_JBHUXV010000058.1:10258-56621 GCF_042669125.1 Streptomyces sp. NPDC057253
GGGTGGGGGCCACCACCACGGCGACGGGCTGGCCGCGGAAGTGGACCTGGTCGTCCTGGAAGGCCCTCAACCTCTGGCCCGGCGGGTTGAAGTAGCCCCCAGGGTTGTCGAGGTAGGGCAGATGGGGGGCGTTGAGGTGGCTGATCACCTTGAGCACGCCCGGCTGGGCAAGGGCCGCCCCGGTGTCGATGCCGGTGATACGGCCGAGGCCGACGCTGCTGTCGACGACGACGGCGTGCACCACTCCCTTGGGGGCGTGATCGGCGGCGTAGTCCGCCGCGCCGGTGACCTTCAGCCGCCCGTCCACCCGGGACAGGGGCGCGCCCACGGCTGCCTGCGGCTGGGGGCTCACTTGCCACCTCCTACGATGCGCAGCTGACGTTCGACGGTGCGCTGAAGCAGTTCGATCTTGAAGCGGTTGTGCCGGAGCGGATGCGCCCCCTCGGCGGCGTGTGCGGCGGCCCTGGCCCACAGCCGGTCGGACGGTCGTCCGCCGATGAGCTGTTGTTCCACGGCGGGCAGCTTCCAGGGCACGGTGCCGACTCCGCCGGCGGCGACCTTCGCGTCCTGGATCACTCCCCTGCGGATGTGCAGGGCGACGGCGGCGGAGGTCAGTGCGAACTCGTACGACTGGCGGTCGCGGACCTTCAGGTAGCCGGACTTCAGCGGGCGCGGATGGGCGGGGATCTCCACGGCGGTGATCAACTCACCTGGATGCAGGGCGTGTTCGCGGTCGGGGGTGTCACCGGGCTGGAGCAGGAAGTCCGCGAGAGCCACGCTGCGCTCCCCGTCCGGGCCGAGCAGGTGCACCGTCGCCTCCAGCGCGGCGAACGCGACGGCGGCGTCGGAGGGGTGCGTGGCCACACAGTCCTGGGAGGTGCCGAGGATCGCATGGGTGCGGTTGATGCCCTCCAGGGCCCCGCAGCCCGTGCCGGGTTCCCGCTTGTTGCAGGCGGCGGTCACGTCACGGAAGTAGGTGCAGCGAGTGCGCTGCATGATGTTGCCGCCGATGGTCGCCATGTTGCGCAGCTGCGCGGACGCACTCAGCTCCAGGGCCTCGGAGACGACGGGATAGAGCTGTCTCACCTTGCGGTCGGCGGCGGCCTCGGCCATCCGGACCAGGGCTCCGATCCGCAGACCGCCGCGTTCGGTGACCGTGATGTCCCGCAACGGCAGGCGTGTGATGTCGACGAGGGTCCCGGGACGCTCGACGGTCTCGCGCATCAGGTCGACCAGGGTGGTGCCCCCGGCTATGTACCGCCCGCCGCGACGGCCGGCCGCCAGCGCCTCACGGGTGTCGGAAGCCTTCACGAAGGAGAAGGGACGCATGGCCGCACCTCACTTCCGGCCGGCGGTCTGCTCGACCGCGCGCACGATCTTGACGTAACAGCCACAGCGGCAGATGTTGCCGCTCATCCACTCCCGGATCTCGTCCGTGGAGCCGGTGTGCCCTTCCTGGATGCAGCCGACGCCGGACATGATCTGGCCGGGGGTGCAGTACCCGCACTGGAAGGCGTCCTGGTCGATGAACGCCTGCTGCAGCGGATGGAGTTGCTCGCCGCGCGCCAGGCCCTCGATGGTGGTCACCTCGGCACCCTCCAGCCGCACGGCGAGCGTCAGGCAGGAGTTGACCCGACGGCCGTCCACCAGCACCGTGCACGCACCGCACGCCCCGGCGTTGCAGCCCTTCTTCGTACCGGTCAGGTCGAGGTCCTCGCGCAGCAGGTCCAGCAGGGAGGTCCGGTTGTCGACGGTGACCGTGCGGCGCTTGCCGTTGATGGTCAGCGAGACCCGGCTGCTGGGCGCCTGCTTCTCGGCGTCCGACTCGGCCGCCGCCGCGGAGGAGCCGTCGAGCATGCCGCCGACGACGACCGCGCCTCCGACCGCGCCGGTGACCGCGATGAAGGTACGTCGGGACGGCGTCGTCAGAGTCTGAGCGGCTGAGGAGGAATGATCACTGGGTTCAGTAGGCATACGCAGTCTCTCGATTCGGCTGTGACTCCGGAGGAGGGTCGGCCCCCGGCGTGCAGGGGCGCGTCCCGGCTGGATGCACGGCGGAGACCCACCGGGCAACATGAACGGACGTTCAGAATATATCCTGAACCCATATTCACTTTGATGCAAGAGTGAACTTCACAGGCCACCGGGCCGGGCGGGAGGGGCGGTGCGGAGAGGTCAGGCCTGGCTTTCGGTCACGCCTGCGGCGGTCTCGCCGGCGCCCCAGCTCGCGAGCCAGCGCAGCGCCTCGGCGGACGGAGTGCCCGGCTCGGCCTGGAAGGTGATCAGTATCTGGTGGGGGTCGTCGGCCACACGGAACGTCTCGAACGACAAGGTGAGGTCGCCGACCAGCGGGTGGCACATGCGCGTGGTGCCGAAGCCGGTGTTCTGAACCTCGTACCTGGCCCACATCTGCCGGAACTCCGCGCTCCTGACCTGGAGTTCACCCACCAGAGCCGACAACCGACCGTCCTCGGGCTGACGGCCGGCCGTCATGCGCAAGTAGTTCACGACCTCTGCCGCCTTGCTCTCCCAGTTCACGAAGAGGTCCCGAAAGGCGGGCCGCAGAAAAACCAGACGTGCCCAGTTGCGCTCGTTCTCGGGCAACTCCGACCAGTCACCGAAAAGTGCTGCGGCCATGGCATTCCAGGCAACGATGTCAGAGCAGCCACCGATGACATAGGCGGGGACGTGCTCCATGGAATCGATGAGGTAGTTCAGGGTTTTCCGGACGCCCGCCGGCTTGAACGGCCCCTTCTTCTTCGTCTGCCGCCTCGGTCCGGCAAGATCGGCCAGGTGAAGGCGCTCGGCCTCGCTGAGGCGCAGAACCCCGGCGATCGCGTCGAGGATCTCCGCCGACGCGTTCTGCGCGTGCCCCTGCTCAAGGCGCGTGTAGTACGCCAGCGACACACCGGCCAGCTCGGCCAGCTCCTCACGGCGCAGCCCCGGCACCCGCCGGAACCGCCCCTGATCCGGCAACCCGACGTCACTGAGCTTGAGTCGGGCGCGGCGACTGCGCAGGAACTCGCTCAACTCCGCACTGCGCACCAGGGCCGCCCCGACGTCCCCGGCTGGTTCGGGCTCTTCGTTCATGGCCGCCAGTATCGACCTTGCGCGTGCGCCGGTTCCTGTCCTCACCAGTAGTAGAAAGCGCTTTCACAGACTGGGTGACCCCGCCCGGCGTCCCAGGCCCTGCCACCGCCCCTGCCTCACTGCAACTAAGAGGCTTCCAAGGCCTGTTCAGCCCAGATGATCTTCCCGGTGGGCGTGTACCGGGTGCCCCACCGCTCGGTGAGACGAGCCACCAGGAACAGCCCGCGGCCCCCTTCGTCGCTCAGGCGGGCACGCCGCAGGTGGGGCGCGGTGGCGCTGCCGTCGGCGACCTCGCAGATGAGCGCACGATCTCTGATCAGACGCAGGCGTATCGGGCCGGAACCGTATCGGATCGCGTTAGTGACCAGTTCGCTGACCACGAGTTCCGTGGTGAAGGCGGCCTCCTCCAGGCCCCAGGCACCGAGTTGCTCGTCCACCATGCGTCGGGTACCGGCCACGACCGCCGGATCGCTGTCGAGCTCCCACTCCGCGACATGGTCCCGGTCCAGACTTCTGGTCCGTGCGACCAGCAGGGCCACGTCATCGGTCGTGGGCCGTGCATGAAGGGTGTCGAGGGCCGCGTCACACAGCGCCGCCAGCGATCGCCCCGGCCGCTCCAGGGCCGCCCGCAACTCGTCCAGGCGGCTGTCCACATCCTGCTCGCGGGACTCGATCAGCCCGTCGGTGAACAGGGCGAGGACGCTTCCCTCGGGGAGGAGGAGTTCGGTCGCCTCGAACGGCAGGCTCCCCAGGCCGAGCGGTGGCCCCACGGCCAGATCGACGATCTCGGCCGTACCGTCCGGCCGTACGAGCACGGGGGGCGGGTGCCCCGCGGCGGCCAGCGTGCAGACCCGCGTGACGGGGTCGTAGACGGCGTAGAGGCAGGTCGCCCCGGCGCTCGACCCGCCGTCGGCGTCGGCCTCGTTCCCGGCATGCGTGACGACGTCGTCGAGGTGCGTGAGCAGTTCGTCGGGCGGCAGTTCTATGTCCGCGAGGGTGCGTACGGCCGTGCGCAGCTGCCCCATGGTGGCGGAGGCGGTGATCCCGTGGCCCACGACATCGCCGACGACCAGCCCCACCCGTGCGCCCGGAAGCGGGATCACGTCGAACCAGTCGCCCCCCACGTCCGCACCCGCGCCCGCGGGCACGTAGCGCGCCATGGTCTCCACGGCCGGATGGCGTGTCGAGGCCTGCGGCAAAAGGGTGCGTTGCAGCGCCTCCGCGATGCCGTGTTCGCGGGTGAACCGGCGGGCGTTGTCCAGGCAGATCGCCGCTCGGGCGATCAGGTCCTCGGTGACGATGAGATCGCCCTCGGAGAAGGGCTCACGTGCCGTGCCGCGCCGGAGGAACAACGCGAGGCCGAGAGTGACGCCGCGCGCCCGGACGGGTACGGCGATCAGCGAACGCGGGTCCCCCGGATCCAGGCTTCCGGCCGCCTGCGGATCGCTGCCGAACCAGTGCGCGATCTCCGAGGAGTCGACCCGAAGGAGTTCCGCCCGATCACCGCACAGACATCGAGCGAGGGGCGAAACGGGATCCAGCTTGCCGATCGGCGGGGGCCGCCGATCGCCCGCCGACCCCGGGGCCGGGTCCACCGCGGAGCGCAGTGCGACGACGGATCCGGGCAGAAGGGGTGCGGGAAGGTCGCCCTGGAACACGGCCTCCAGCAGATGAACGCTGACCGCGTCCGCGAAACGGGGCACCGCGACCTCGACGACCTCCGCCGCGGTCCCGCTCACGTCAAGGGACCTGCCGATCCGGGTGCGGGCCTCGCTCATGAGGGCCAGCCGTTCCCGGGTCCCGTACTGGCGGGAGTAGTCGTACGCCGCCACGGCCACCGCACGAACCACTCCGGCCGAGTCCTTCAGCGGAAAGAAGTCCGAGACCCACGCGTGCGCGTTCTCCTCGCCGGGTGCTCTGACGAACCGCTCCGTGGTCTCGGCCTCGCCGGTGGCCGCCACTCTGCGCACCCGTCGCACGTCCTCTTCCGTCGACGCATCCGGCACGGCCTCGGTGATGAGCAGACCCCGGACCTCGCTCTCCTCCCGGCCGGTCAGCCGGCACATGACCCTGTTGTTCCGGAGGATCCTGGCCTCGTTGTCGGTGATCCCGACAGCCGCCGGGAACTGGTCGTACAGCCAGGACAGCAAGTCACCCGAGTCCGTACCGTCCACGGTGGCACCGGCTTCACCCATGAGCAGGAACCCGACGGGCCGGCCGTCGACGACGAGTGCACGGATCTCCGCCGCCCTTGCCGGTGAACGGCCGCCCTGGTGCCGGGACACCGCCTCGGCGGTGAAGAGGTCGGACAGCCCGAGACCCAGGGCCTCCTCCGGCGGCCAACCCCACAGCGTCCGAGCCTCGGCGCTCCAGTGCGTCACCCTCCCGTCGGCAGCGGCGAAGGCGACAGCCACCAGGTCCCGGGCTGCCGCGAGCGGTCCCGGAGGGAGGCTGCCTGGTCCCTGTGCGTCTTCCGTCATAGCGCCTTGCCTAGGTCCGAACCACGTTGACGGCCCGTTCTCATCGTTCTCCTGGTGGCCGACCGCGGCAAGGCAGGAGGCGCCTCGGCCCCGAATTCCGCGCCCCCGGGGCGCTCCGGGCACTTGCAAGGTGAGTGACGGTTCACCATAATCATGAACCGTCATTCACCTTACGCAGAACCCACCTCGGGAGCTTTCGATGAACACAACGCTGTGGGTGTTCCAGTCCCTCCTCGCCGCCGTCTTCCTGACCGTGGGCACCATGAAACTCGTGCGCAGCAGAGCCCAACTGGCCTCCTCCTTCGGCTGGGTCGAGCAGTCATCCGACTCGTTCGTCAAGGTGAGCGGGCTCATGGACACTCTCGTCGGCCTCGGACTGATCCTTCCGGCGGCCACGGACATCGCACCGGTCCTCGTCCCGTTCGCCGCGATCGGCGGACTCGCGATCCTGACCGGCGGGACGGCGATCCACCTGCGCCGCTCCGAGACCTCCGAGGCTGTAGGCAACCTCGTCTTCCTCGTTCTGCTGGGCGTGATCGTGTGGGGCCGCTTCGGGCCCTACCAGTTCTGAGCCGCCCCACCGCTCATCGCACGGCCGACGGGTGCCGGGCCAGGGCGGTCACCGTCACGTCCATGTAGGGGAAGAGCGGCAGTCCCCACAGGATGTCGTTGAGCCGGTCGTTGTCGACGACGTCGAAGACGCTGAGGTTGGAGTACCGGCCGGCACAACGCCACAGGTGCAGCCACTCCCCCGCGTGCTGCAACCGCTGCGCGTACTCCTTCTCGGCGGCGATCGTCGAGGCGCGGACCTCGGGGTCCATGCCGGGCGGCAGGTTGACGGTCATCTGGACGGCGAAGAGCACGGCCGGCTCCCTTTTCTCGGAGGTGTCAGACGGTCTGGGCGAGCGCGAAGTCGTACCTGGCCTCGGTGGCACCGTCGGCGGTCGGCTTCGGTTCGAGGACGAGTTCGGCCTTGACCGCGGAGGCCACGTCGTCCTCGATGTGCTCGCCGCCCCGGAAGTACAACTGCGTGGTGAGCGACTCGTGCCCCGGCGCGGTCACCTTCACGTGGAGGTGGGCCGGGCGCCAGGCATGCCACCCCGCGGCGGCGATGAGCCGCCCGCAGGAGCCGTCGGTCGGGATCTGGTACGGCGCCGGCTGCACGGTGGTGACGGCGAAGCGGCCCTCGGCGTCGGTCGTCACGCTGCCCCGCAGGTTCCATTCCGGGATACCCGGGGCGAACTGGGAGTAGAGGCCGTCGTCGTCGGCCTGCCACATCTCCAGTACGGCCGCGGCAAGGGGCCTGCCCGACACGTCGGTGACCTGCCCCGTGAAGCACAGGGGCTTGCCGCGCTCGTCGGCGCGCGCCGGCAGGGTGGCGACGCTGGGCAGTTCCGGGGCCCCGGGCACGTAGTACGGGCCCTCGATCGTCCCCTTGCTGCCCTCGCGGGTGCTGTGGGCGACCTCCTCGACGACGTGCTCGACCCACACGTCGAGGAACAGGGGCCACTCGCCGTCCTGCCCGACGGAGATCAGCCAGGACTTGAGGGCGTCGTACTCCTGATACGTCACCTGATGGCGGCGGATGACCTCGTGCAGGGCCGTGATGACCTCCGTGGCGAGGGTGTTGACGCGTGCGGTGTCGGCGTACGGGGCGCTCGGGCCGTTCTTGTCGGTGAGGAAGCGCTCGGTGGCCGAGGCGCCGGATGCGGCGGCGGTGGCCTTCAGGGTGGTGTCGGACATGGGGATACGGCTCCTTCGGTAGGTCGGGGGTGGGGGTCACTGGTCCTGGCGGTAGCGGCCGAGCTTGTCCTCGTCGACCGCGACGCCCAGACCGGGCAGGGTCGGAACGGCGAGGGTGCCGCCGCTGATCCGAAGCGGTTCGGTGAGCAGGTCGTCGCTCATGTCGAGGTAGTTGGACAGCTCGCCGGCGCGGCGGGACGAGGCGGCGTGGGCGGCTCCGAAGGCGAGGGTGCACACGGTGCCGAGCTGGCCGTCGATCTGGTTGCCCATCACCACCTCGGCGCCCATCCCCTCGCACTGGAACAGCACGCGCTGGGACTGGGTGAAGCCGGTGCGGGCGGTCTTGATGCTGATGGCCGTGGCGGCACCGTCCAGAAGGGAGCGGGTGACCTCGGCCGGGGTGGTGGCGGACTCGTCCGCCACGAAGGGGACGGGGCAGTCGCGGACCAGGCGGCGCCGGCCCAGGACGTCGTCGGCGGGGCAGAGCTCCTCGGCGAGCGTGATGCCCAGGGTGTCCAGCTCGCGCAGGGCGGCGGCGGCTTCGGAAGGGGTCCAGCCCCGGTTGCCGTCGACGTACAACTCGGCTTCCGCACCGAGGACTTCACGCACGGCCCGGCACACGTCGAGATCGTCGCGCACGGGGTGCCGGCCGACCTTGACCTTGAAGACGGTGATGCCGTACGTGTCGCGCATCCGCTCGGCCTCGTCGGCCATCCGCCGCGGTGCGTCGAAGCCGAGCATGTGGCTGACCCGCATGCGGTCGGTGTAACCGCCGAGCAACCGGCCGACCGGCTGGCCGAGGGCCTGGCCGACGATGTCCCAGAGGGCCATGTCGATGGCCGACTTGGCGGCCGGGTTGCCGACCGTGCGGTGCAGCAGGCCGTGGACGCGTTCGCGGGCCCAGGCGTCCACGCCGAGGAGCTGCGGTGCGAAGACCTTCTCGATCACCCCGATCACGGATGCCTGGGTCTCGCCGTAGGTGAAGGGCCGGGGCGGGGCGTCGGCCACTCCGGTCAGTCCCTCGTCGGTGTGCACGCGCACGAGCACGTGCTCCGCGGTGTGCACCGATCCGCTCGCGAACTTCAGGGGCTTCGTGTACGGGATGGAGTACGGGACGGTCTCGATCGCCGTGATCTTCACGGGGCGCCTCCCGTGATCCGCCGGATGAGTCCCTCCGTATGCCTGGCCACCCCGAGCAGCCGTCCCACCCGGTCGGGATGACCGACGAGTTGCAGTCCGAGCGGCATGCCCTCGGCGTCGCGGTGGCCGGGGACCGTGACCACGGGCAGGCCGAGCAGCTGCCAGGGGCGGCTGAGCACCGGGTCGCCCGTGGCGGCCAGGCCGTGAGGCGCCGGACCGGGGGCCGCCGGGCCGAGGATGGCGTCGGTGGTCTCCAGGAGCCGGAGCATCCGCGCCCGGACGACGTACCGGAGCTCCAGCGCCGCCGTGTGATCGCTTGCTGAGGTGTTCCGTCCTCGGGTCAGCAGGTCCCTCAGTGGATCACTGAGGAACTCGGGGCTTTCCGCCTCGTCGGCGAGGGCCCGGGCGGCTTCGTAGGCCATGACGGTGGCGTGGGCATCCGCGAGCCGGCGGGTCAGGCCGCTGTCGCCGAGGTCGCCGACGGCCGCGCCTTCGGCCGCGAGGGACCGTCCCGTGCGCTTCAGCGCGTCGAGCATGGCCCGGTCGACGGGGGCCGGACCGGTTCCCGGCCACAGCAGGAGCCGTAGGTGTCGCGGGGCCTCGGCCTGCGTACCGTCGACCGCCCGCACGGCCCGGGCCAGTTCGGTGACGTCCGCCGCGAGCAGTCCGGGTGCGTCAAGAGTGGGGCTCAGGCCGGTGATACCCGTCGTCGGCCATGCGCCGACGGGCGCGACGTATCCGGCGACGCCGCAGTAGGAGGCGGGACGGGTCAGCGATCCCGCCGTCTGCGATCCCAGGGCCAGCGGCACCACACCGGCCGCGACGGCGGCGGCCGAGCCGCTGGAGGAGCCGCCCGGAGTGTGGCGGGGGTTGTGGGGATTGCGGGTCGGGCCGGGCTGGAAGTAGGCGAACTCGGTGGTGACCGTCTTGCCCAGGGGAACGGCCCCTGCCCCGCGCAGTCGGTGCACCAGCCAGGCGTCACCCGTGGCGATCCGGCCGCGTCGCAGGGCGGAGCCGCACTCCGTGGGCAGTCCGGCGACGTCGATGATGTCCTTGACGCCGAACGGCAGGCCCTTCAACGGCCCGTCCACGGACCGCCCGGCCGCGGCGCGTGCGCCGTCGGCGTCGACACGGACCCAGGCGCGGATCTCCGGCTCGGTCTTCTCCAGCCGGTTCAGCGCGTCCTCGACCGCCGACGCCCCGGTCATCGCGCCGTTCCCGGGAGTGTGGCCTCGAGCCGGTGGAAGGCCCGGTTGAAGTAGACGAGGCTCTGCCCGCCCGAGCGGGTGCGGATCTGCTCCAGTTCCACGAACAGCACGCTGTGGGAGCCCCTCGCCACGGTGTCCTTGATGGTGCCGACGGCGGTCACCAGAGCGTCCTTGAGGACCGGTACGTCAGGGGTGTGGTCCCAGATGTCCCAGGTGAAGCGTTCGGCCATGGGCACCTTCGTCGCTCCGGCGAAGTGCATCGCCAGTTCCTGGTGTTCGCCGCCCAGGACGTTCACGCACACCCGCCCGTTGGCCTGGAAGACGTCGTGCATGGCGCTGGACCGGTTGACGCAGACCAGCAGGGTCGGTGGGTCGTCGGTCACGGAGCAGACGGCGCTGAGCGTGATGCCGCAGCGGCCGTTCGGCCCGTTCGTGGTCAGGATGTTGACGGCCGCCGGGAGATGCGCCATGGCTTCCCGGAACTCGGCCTGGTCGGGGATCACGGCGGTGCCGCTCCTCTGCTGCTCGGGTCGGATCGCGTTCACCACAGCTCCACCACCAGTCGCGGAGACTTGGCGCGGGAGACGCAGGCGGCGATCTGGTCGCCGGCCGCCTTCTCCTTGACGGACAGGCAGTGGTCGCGGTGGTCGGGTTCGCCCTCCAGGACCCGCAGGACGCAGGTCCCGCAGATGCCCTCGCGACAGGAGGTGTCCAGGGGCACCCCGGCCGCCTCCAGCACCTCGGCGATGCTCTTGTCCGCCGGCACGGTGTGGACCTCGCCGGTGTCGAGTTCGACCTCGAAGCTGTCGCCCCCGGTCGGTGCCGTACCGGCCTGGAACAACTCGCGGTGGACGTGGTCCTCGGGCAGCGTGCGGGCCGCGAGGGCGGCCACCTGGTCCATGAAGCCCTCGGGGCCGCAGGTGTAGACGTGGGCGCCGGCCGGCAGCGTCGACAGTTCCGCGGCGAGCAGGTCGGCCGTGGCTTCCCTCCCCAGGCCGAAGTGGAAGACGGCCCGGTCCGCGAAGGCGCTGGACTCGATCAGCTCGGCGAAGGCCGCTCCGGCCCGCTCGCTGGCCACGTAGTGGAGCCGGAACTCCGCTCCCCGGGCGTGCAGTTCGTACGCCATGGCGAGGAGCGGGGTGATGCCGATCCCGGCCCCCACCAGATGGTGCTCCCCCTGCTGGGGGGCCAGGCCGAAGAGTTGCCGGGGCGTGCCCACGGTCAGTTCGGTGCCGGGTTGCACCTTGTCGTGGAGGGCCTGGGAGCCGCCGCGGGAGTCCTCCTCGCGCTTGACGGCGATGGTGTAGGCGCCGGCGTCGTCGGGCGGACCGCACAGGGAGTACGGGCGGGTGATCCCGGTGGGTCCGGTCACGTCGACGTGGGCGCCCGCGGGGTAGGGGTCGAGGGGGGTTCCGTCGGTGCGGACGAGCCGCAGGACCTTGACGGTGGCGGTCTCCTCGACGGTCTCGGTGACGGTGACGGTGACAGGGAACATCCGTCTGCCTTCGGTGTCGTGAGGGTGGTGCTGACGGCGTCGTCAGCGCATGTACAGGCCGCCGTTGGCGTCCCAGCAGGCTCCGGTGACCGCGTCCGCGTGCTCCGCGGCGATCAGCAGGACCATGTCGGCGATGAACTCGGGGCGCCCGAGCCGGCCCACCGGGATCGACGCCTCGATCTGCGCGAGGCGTTCCGGAGCGACCGTTGCGCGGACCACGGGAAGGTCCTGGGGGCCCGGGGAGACGGCGTTGACCGTGACTCCGTGCGGACCCAGTTCCCGGGCGAACACCTTGGTCAGGGTCGCCACGCCGCCTTTGGCCGCCGCGTAGTGGGCCCCGGTGGCCGTGCCGCCGTTCTGGCCGGCCAGCGAGCCGACGTTGACGATCCGTCCGTAACCGCGCTCGGCGAAGTAGGCGCCGAACACCTGGCAGCCGAAGAACGTGCCGTCCAGGTTGGTCCGTACGACCGCGTCGAAGCTCTCCGGACCGATGTCCATCAGGGGCTCGACCTTGGAGTGCCCGGCGTTGTTGACCAGGGCGTGGATCGCGCCCCAGCGCTCTACGACCTGATCGCGCGCCCGCACGAAGGCGTCCTTGTCCCGCACGTCGAGGGCGAGACCGAGGGCGTCGTGCCCGGCGGGATCCAGCGCGGCAGCCGCCTTCACGGCGCTCTCCTCGTGCAGGTCGGTGAGCACGACCCGCCAGCCCCGGTCGTGAAAACGCCGGGCGATGCACGCTCCCAGGCCGCCGGCCGCACCGGTCACCAGCACGACGCGGTGGGTGTCGTCCTCCCAGTCCCCCCAGGGCCCGCCGGTTCCCTGCGGGCTCACAGCAGGAACCCGGACGCCGTGACCGACTCCTCGGAGTTGACCAGCCGCACGATCTTCCGGGAGATGCGGGGGCCGTCCGCGGAGAAGACGACACGGTGCGTGACGTCGGCGGCGAGGACGAAGGTCTCCTCCCGCTTGTAGCCGACGAGGATCTGCGCCGAGCACACCTCGATCGCGTCCTCCTCCCGCCCGGTCACCACGAACCGGGACACCGAGCGGACCGTGCGGGCGGCCGACGCGGCCGAGATGGAGAATCCACCGGTGAGGCGCTCGATGCGCATCCGCCGCATCCGGTCGTCGTCGTAGACGAGGTTGAGCCGGGAGGCGAAGTCGGTCGCCTCGCGGTCGATGGGGACGACGTACTCGCCGCCCTCGGCCCACAGCCCGTCCCATTCCTCGTAGCGACGGGCGTCGAGGAGATGGGCCTCACGCCAGATCAGGGAGACGGCGGCGAGGGCGCGCGGGTCGTCCAGGGGCAGCTCGACTGCCGTGCTCAGGGCCTCAGTCGCCATCGTTCATCATCCTCTTCCACATGTCGTACGCCTCCCGCATGCCGGTCTCGTCGGTCGCGTGGGAGGTGGGCTGCCCGAGGTCGTTCGGCTTCTCGCGGCCCAGGCCGCGGTTGACGAGGATCGGCATGTCGGTCCCGCCGGAGACTCCGCGCTGGACGCGGTTCCACGCCTCGGCGTCGTCGGGGCTGCCGAAACCGAAGGGGCCCTGGAAGTGCTCGTGGATGCGCAGCCGTTCGCGGTTGACGATCTCCGGGCCGCCGTCCAGACCGAGGGCCACGTGCCGGATCTCCGTCTCGTCGACCGAGACCGGGCGCAGGACACGGAAGAACGACATCGACATCGCCACGTTCGGGAACAGGTTGAGGTTGAACCCGGCACCGTGGAGCGAGCGGACGATGCGCCGGACCTGCTCCGGCGGCATGTCCTTGGAGAGTTCCTCGACGATGTGGCTGAAGCGGTCCTGGAGCTTCTCGGTGCCGTCGTCGGCGTCCAGGTCGACATGTTCGGCGACGGACACGGAGACGCTGTGGCCGTTGCCCAGGGAGTGGGTGACCGCGCTCTCGTCGGTCATGATCGAGAGCATGCTCGCCGTCTCCGCGTCGACCGAGGCCATCCAGGAGCGGTGCACGATCGGGAAGTGGTACCAGTCGGTGGTGTTCTCCAGCTGGATCTTCCAGTTGCCCCGGAAGCGGAACCGGTGCTCGCCCTGCACCTTGACGGGATAGCCCGCGCCCTGCTTCATGAAGCGGTCGATCCACAGGCGGGCCCCGCCGAGGAAGTCCTCCAGGGGCTCGACGTCCTCGTTGAAGCTCGCGAAGACCATGCCGGCGTAACTGGCCACCTTCAGGCGTTGCAGCGGCAGGTCCTGCTTCTCCACGACGCCCTCGTAGCCCTCGGGGTACGGGATGCCGCGCAGGCTGCCGTCCAGGCCGTACGACCAGGCGTGGTAGGGGCAGGTGAAGCCGTTGCCGTTGCCCTTGGGGGTCTCGCAGACGCTGGCGCCGCGGTGGCGGCAGCGGTTGAGCAGGACGTTGACGCCGCCCCGGCGGTCCCGGGTGACGATGACGGGGCGGCTGCCGACCCACGCCATCTTGAAGTCCCCGGCCTTGGCGATCTCGCTCTCGTGCGCGACCCACACCCAGGTGCGGTGGAAGATCCGGTCCATCTCCCGCTCGAAGAGGGCCGGGTCGGTGTAGAGGGTGCCGGCGACACGGTCGGCCCCGACCAGCGTGGAGTCGTACGTCATCGGGCCACCTCCGGCTCGGGCAGCGGGCGGCCGACGCGCGCCTCGATCTTCATGTAGCGCCACAGCCCGTGCTCGCCGACCTGGACGGTACGGAAGAGATTGCAGGCCGCGGCCACGGTGGGCTGGTCGACGACGTCGGCGAGGACGTAGCAGGTCCAGGGCCAGGAGTCGGAGGGGCCGACCATGTGCTGGTCGTCGTCTATCGTGCCGAGGACGGTGACGCCGGGGAGGTCGTGGAGCTGGGCGAGCATGGTGGTGAAGCCGTCCCAGACCGTCTTGCCCTGACCGGTGGGCAGGTCGAAGAAGTTCTGGTTGACGCCGATGCAGAACAGCACCCGCAGCGGGGAATCGGACATGGGGACCTGCCTTTACAGGTAGCCGGGGAAGGGCTGGACGCCGGTCAGGACCGCGCCGGCGCCGTCGTACATGCCCTCCTGGAGGAAGGCGTGCTGCGGTACCACCGAGGCGTCCCGGAGGTAGCGCTGCATGGGGCTGCCGTCCGTGATGGCGGCGATGCCGGCGAGCTGGTAGGCGGCCCGTACGACCTCGAAGGAGGTCTTGGCGAGGTGGGTGGAGGCGAGCCGCAGCAGGCTGGCCTGTTCGGGGGCCGCGGCGCTGCCCGCCTCGACGGTCGCCCACACCTCCTCGGTGATCTCGTAGAAGAAGGCCCGGGCGGACCGGAGTCGGGCCTCCGCCTGGCCCACCGCGATGCGGTAGGTGGCGCGTTCGGCCGGCTTGGGGGCGCCGGTGTAGCCGGAGCGGCCGCCCTGCTCGATGGCGTGGTCGAGGGCGGCGCGGGCGACGCCGAGGCCGACGACCGCGAGGACCTGCGACGCGTAGGGGACGGCCGGGTAGCGGTACAGGGGTTCGTCGACGGTGGGCTGCCCGCCCCGGACGAACGTCCACTCCCGTGCTACGACGGCCCCGTCGACCACCAGGTCGTGGCTGCCGGTGCCGCGCAGCCCGATGACGTCCCAGTTCTCGGCGATCTCGACCTGGTCGGGGCGCAGTACGGCGGTGAGCGGCCGGCCGGCCTTGTCCTCGCCCGCCTTGATGCCGACGCCGAGGAGGTCGGCGCCCTTGCAGCCGCTGGCGAACCTCCAGCGGCCCGAGATGCGGTAGCCGCCGTCGACGGCCTCCGCGGGCTGTACCGGGAACAGCCCGCCCGCGAAGGCGACATCGGGTCCGTCCGCGTACAGCTCCGCCTGGGTGTCGAGCGGCAGAGCGGCCAGGTAGACGGCGGACGAGCCGAAGCTGGCGACCCAGCCGGCCGAGCCGTCCACGCTCGACACGCGCTCGACGAGCCGCAGGAACTCCGCGGGCGGCAGTGCGTCACCGCCAAAGCGCCGGGGCACGCCCGCCCGGTAGATCCCGGCCTGTTTGAACTCGGCGATCACGTCCGGCGGAACATGCCGTTTCTCCTCGAACTCGGCACGCCGTTCCGCCACCACTTCCAGCATTTTCTCGAAATGCCCCATGCGGAATTCTCCTCGCGTTTCCGGGGTTCTCTCACGCGCTGTGGTTTCACGTTATGCCCGCCAACTGGGCAGCCACCATTGGAAATTCCCCGCACGGAATAGGGGAATTCCCCTACCCCCCGGTTCACAGGAGGTTCTTGCGCACCGCTCCGCCCTGGGCGACGAGCACGATGCGCTCGGGCCGGCCGAGGGCGCCGATGTCGCGCACGGGGTCGCCGGCCAGGACCACGAAGTCGGCCTTCTTCCCGGCTTCCAGGGACCCGAGTTGCTCGCTCACCCCGAGCAGCCGGGCCGCGTTCAGCGTCCCCGCGGTGATCGCGTCGAGCGGGTCCATGCCGAGGTCGACCAGGTAGGAGAGTTCGAGCAGATTGCGGGCGTGCGGGACGACTCCCGCGTCGGTGCCGAGCGCGACGGGCACACCCCGGCTGATGGCATGGGCGATGTTCTCCTTGCTGATTCCGGCCCACCGGGTCTTCTTCCGGTAGTGGTATTCGGGCATGGCGGCCGGATCGAGTTCAGCGAATACCGTCGAGAGCGTGGGGACCAGGAAGGTGCCGTTCTCCAGCGCCATGTCGCACAGTTCGTCGGTCATTCCGTAGCCGTGTTCGACGCTGGCCACCTTGGCGCGCAGCGCGTTGCGGATGCCGGCCGTGCCCTGGGCGTGCACGGCCACGGGCTTGCCCCGGTGGCGTGCGGCCTCGTCGACGACCGCCCGCAGTTCCTCGACGCTCAGGCCCTCGTCATCCGGGTCGTCGTGCGGGCTGCCCATGCCACCGGTGGCGCAGACCTTGACGACGTCGGCACCGGCCCGCAGCATCCTCCGGGCTGCGACCCGTGCCTGGTCAGGCGTGTCGGCGATCTCCCCGAGGTGAGGTGCGGCGTCGACCCCGCCGGGCAGGGAGCAGTCGGCGTGGCCGCCGGTGTGGCTGATGACCTTGACGGCGACCTGGAGGCGGGGGCCGGTGATGAGCCCTCGCTCCACGGCGGTGCGGTAGCCGGCGGGTATGCCGCCGAGGTCGCGCAGCGAGGTGACGCCGGCGTCCAGGGTGGCGCGCAGCCGCTCGGCGATCTCGAAGGTCTCCACCGTGGGATCGGTGGTCAGGCCCGCGAGCAGTCCGCGTCCGGGGGTCATGCACAAGTGGGCGTGGCAGTCGAAGAATCCCGGCAGCAGGGTGCGACCGCCCAGGTCGACGGTCGCGGTCGGAACCGTCGGCGGAGCGGCCGCGGCGGGGCCGGCATAGGCGATCAGTCCGTCGTCGTCCACGTCGAGGACGGCGTCGGCCACGGGTGCGGCTCCGGTGCCGTCGATGAGGACGGCGTGGTGGTATCGGGTGGTCATCTCGGTTCCGTTCTCACGAGGTGGGGGGAAGGGCACGGGCATAGGCGGGCCCGGCACGACTCCGCGCGGGGCGGCCGACGGCCCGACGAAGTCCTCGGCGGGTCAGCGGTTTTCGGGTTCGGCGAGCGGGAGTCGGAAGCTGAAGACCGCTCCGCACGGCTGGTTCGGGCCGACGCCGATCCGTCCGCCGTGCCGGGTGACGATGCGCTGGCTGAGGGCCAGGCCGATACCGCTCCCGTTCTCCTTCGAGGTGAAGCCGCCGTCGAAGACGCGCTCGTCAGGGGGCGGGCCGTGCCCCCGGTCGCGGACCGCCAGTTCGGCGGACCCGTCCTCGGCGAGCCGGGTGGCGATCTCCACCCGGCGCTCCTGCTCGGGCAGGCCCGCGGTCTCCTCTACTGCGTTGAAGGCGAGGTTCATCACGACCTGCCCGATCAGCACGTTCTCGCACCGCACCGGAAGCGGTGCGTCGGTGAGGTCGATCGCGACCGTCACCGCGGCTTCCCTGGCCCGCAGTTCGATGAAGTACGCACAGTCGCGCACGATCGCGTTGAGGTCGGTCAGCTGCTCGGACTGCTCCAGGCGGCCCACGTACTGCCGCAGACTGCCCAGGATCCGCCGGGCCCGGTCGATCTGACGAGCGGCGTTGTCCAGGCCCCAGGCGACCGACTCGTCCCCGGTGGCCAGTCGGCCCCGCGCGCCCTCGACGAAGTTGTAGGCGGCCGCCAGGGGTTGGCTGACCTCGTGGGCGATGGCCATCGCCATGTCGCCCATGGCGTTGTAGCGGGCGAGGTGGTCGAGGCGCTGGGTGTCGCGACGGTGGCGCTCCTCGGCCAGGACCCGGTCGGTGATGTCGTAGAAGAGGAGCATCCGGCCGCGCAGATCGCTCTCGATGTCGATGCGCTGGCAGGTGGCCGCGTACCAGCGCGGCTCGTGCCCCGGAGCGGCGAGGCGGCAGCGGCCCTCGCGGGCGGGTACGGCGCCGTCGCGGCAGTAGGCGGTGAAGTCGGCGCCGCGCAGGTGCTCGCCGAGCAGCCGGAGGGCGGATTCGCTGGCGAAGACGACCCGGTCGCTGTCGTCGAGGACGACGATTCCCTCGGCGAGTTCGCTGAGGAAGGCGCGCAGCCGGTGCTCGGTGCGGACCAGGTCGCGCCGGACCGCCTTCTCCTCGGCGATGTCCCGGAACTGGACCATGATCGCTGTTCGGGTGGCGAGCTCCACCCGGATCGCGATGGCCTCGGTGAGGATCTCCTCTCCGCTCTTGGAGCGGTAGCACCACTCGGTGGCGCCGACGCCGTTGTCCACCGCGCCACGAAGCCAGCGGTGGCCGAGTTCGCGGCTGTACTGGCGGGCGTTCTTGCTCATGTCCGGTGCCTTGAGGGGCCGGAGCTCGTCGACGGTCCACCCGAGCAGGTCGCAGGCGGCACGGTTGGCCCAGAGGATCTCGAAGGTGCGGGCGTCGTGCAGCAGGACGCAGTACTTCAGGGCCTGGGTCAGCTCCTGGAAGTCGGTCGGCACCAGGTCGTCCGCGGCGGTCACCGCGCCTCCAGGCGCAGGACGTCCCGGACCAGGGTGGCGATGCTGTCGGCGCCGGTCTTCTCCCGGATGCGGGCGCGGTGCACGTCGACGGTCTTGGCGCTGATGCTGAGCCGGCCGGCGATCTGCTTGTTCGGCACGCCCTCGACGGACAGGGTGAGCACCTGCCGCTCCCGCACGGTGAGCGTGTCCAGCCGGGCGCGCAGCTCGCCGTGCCGTGCCGCCTGCGCGAAGCGCTCGTGTGCCGTGCGCTGCGCGGTCTGTACGACATCCAGCAGGTGCTGCGGGTCGTACGGCTTCTCCAGGAAGTCGACCGCGCCGTTGTGCAGCGCGCGCACCGACATGCGGATGTCGCCATGGGCGGAGACGAACACGACGGGCAGCGGGGCCCCCGCCTCGTTCAGCAGGTCCTGGACTCCGAACCCGCTCAGCTCGGGCATCCGGACGTCCAGCACCAGGCAGGCGGGCCGGCTGCGGTCGTAGGAGGCGAGGAAGGTCCGGGCGTCGTGGTAGCGCTCGGAGGGGATGCCGACCGACTCCAGGAGCCAGGCGAGGGACTCGCTCAGCTCCTCGTCGTCGTCCACGATGTAGACGAGACACATCTCAGCCGTCCCAGTCGGCCTGCGCGGTCCAGTACTCGCTGCCGTCCGCGCTGACGCCGTGCCGCCACTCGGTGGTGCGGCGCAGGGCGGGCTCGACGCGGGAGGTCGCCGCGTCGGCGCCGTCGGGACCGTCCTCCTCGACCGTCCAGTGGACCCAGTTGACCTCGCGGCCGGTGTGGTCGTGGGTGAAGAGGTCGACGTGGTGCCAGCCGTAGCGGTGGGTGTCGGCGTAGCAGGTCAACAGCATCGTGCGGGCGCTCATCGCTCCTCCGGCAGGGGTGCGCTGAAGATTCGTTCGGTGCGGAAGGCGGAGATACGGGGCCGGTCGGCGTCGAGCCGGAAGGTCACGTCGAGACGCGCGACCATCACCTCGGTGCCGCCCGAGCCGTATCGCGAGAGCTGCTGCATCTGCCAACTACCCTGCGCTGTCGTGCCGTTCACGTCGACCGTGCCCGGGAACAGCAGATGGACGTTGGTCCGGAAGTGCGGGTTGGGCGGCAGGTAGTCCGCCAGCATGGCGACGATCGCCGCGCGTCCCTCGGTACGGCCGAACTTCTCGCCGTACGCGCTGCCGCCGCCCTCCCACACCGCGTCCTCGGTGAACAGCTCCCCCAGCGCGCCCAGTTCGCCCTCCGCGCTCGCGGGCACGTCGCACAGCGCGAGGTAGCGGTTCAGGGTGGCGACCACGTCGGCGGTCATGACGCGGCCGCCTTCAGCCGCTCGGCGCGGCGCTGCGCCTGACGCTCCGGGTCGGGGACGGGCGCGGCCAGCAACAGGCGCTGGGTATAGGGGTGTTCGGGGCTCTCCGTGACCTGGGCGGCGTCGCCGGTCTCCACGATGTCGCCGCGGTAGAGCACGGCCACGCGGTGGCTGATGTGCCGTACGACGGACAGGTCGTGGGTGACGAAGAGATAGGCCACGCCGGTCGCCTCCTGGATCTCGATGAACAGATCCAGCACCCGGGCCTGGGTGGTCAGGTCCAGGGCGCTGACCGGTTCGTCGCAGACGATGAGCTTCGGGTCGCGGCACAGGGCCCGGGCGATGGCGATGCGCTGGCGCTGGCCGCCGGAGAACTCCCGGGGCAGCCGTCGCGCCGCGTCCCGCGGGAGGTAGACGTAGTCGAGGAGCTTTTGCACCCGGCTCTCCGCCTCGGCCCGCGCCACTCCGGTCACCAGGAGCGGTTCGGTCAGGATGTCCATGACCGTCATGGCCGGGTTGAGCGAGGTGAACGGGTCCTGGAAGACGACCTGGATGTCCTTGCTCAGGGCCCGCCGTTCCCGCTTGCCGAGCCGGGAGACGGGGCGGCCCTCGTAGCGGATCTCGCCGCCCGTGACCGGGGCGAGGCCGAGGACGGCCCGGCCCAGGGTGGTCTTGCCCGAGCCGGACTCGCCGACCAGGCCGAGCGTCTCGCCGGGCGCGATGGACAGGGAGACGCCGTGCAGGACGCGGAAGGGCTCCTTGCCGCGGCCCTTCGCGGGGTACTCCACGACGACGTCGTCGAGCTCCAGCAGCGGGGACGTCATGAGGTCACCTCCTTCAGGGGTTCGGCGGGAGTCGCCAGCGGTCCGCGTGCCGGTCCGCCTTCGAGAGTCGAGTCGAGGAGCATCCGGGTGTAGTCGTCCTCGGGGCCGGTGAAGATCCGCGCGGCCGGCGCGGTCTCCACGATGCGGCCCTGCCGCATCACCGCCACCCGGTCGCAGATGTCGGCGACGACACCGAAGTCGTGGGTGACCAGGATCATCCCCATCCCGCGTTCCTGCTGGAGCGAGCGCATCAGGTCGAGCACCTCGGCCTGGACGGTGACGTCGAGGGCCGTGGTGGGTTCGTCGGCGATGAGCAGCTTCGGGCCGCAGGAGACGGCGCCGGCGATGAGGACGCGCTGGGCCATGCCGCCGGAGATCTGGTGCGGATAGGAGCGGAACACCCGCTCCGGCTCGGGGATGCCGACTCGTGCCAGCAGTTCGAGCGCCCTGGTGCGGGCCTCCGACCTGGACAGCCGCAGGTGTTTGCGCAGGGGCTCCACGAGTTGGGAGCCGATCCGGAAGCAGGGGTCCAGGTTGGACATGGGCTCCTGGGGGATGTACCCGATGCCGCGTCCCCGCAGGGCGTTCAGGGACGTCACATCCAGGTTCAGCAACTGCTCGCCGTCGAAGGTGAGCTGATTGGCCGTCACCTCGGCCTGGTCGGGCAGCAGTCCGAGCACGGAGAACGCCGTCTGGCTCTTGCCGGAGCCGGACTCCCCCACCAGGCCCAGGACTTCGCCCTGCGCCACGGTCAGGTCCACGCCGTTGACGACCGTCTTCTCCCCGTAGGAGACGCGCAGTCCCGTCACGGTCAGGAGGCGGTCGGCGGGCGCGTCGGCGGCCGGGGCGGAGGCCGCGGCGGCAGGGCGCCTGCGCCGCTTCGCCGTCGGGGGGTCGACGACGCCCAGCGAGTCCCGCACCGCGTTGCCCAGCAGGCTGGACGCCAGGATGGTCAGACCCATCGCGAGGCCCGGCCACACCAGGAGCATCGGCGCTGTGTACACGTTGGTGAAGGCGTCGTTGAGCATGGCGCCCCAGCTGGCCTGGGACGCCTTGCCCAGGCCCAGGAAGGCGAGGCCCGCCTGGATGCCGATGGCCACGGCGAACACCTGGGTCGCCTGGATGATCGAGGGGGCCACGACCACGGGCAGGATGTGCCGGCGCATGATGCGCGCGTCCCCGAGTCCGGAGACCCGGGCCGCGTCGACGTAGAGCTCCTCGCGGACCGCGAGCACGGACGCGCGGATGAGACGGAAGACCATCGGAGCCATGATCACCCCGAGCACGATCATGGCGACGTTGAGATCCTGCGAGACGGCCGCCATGACCACGAGCATCACGATGATCGCGGGCACCGCCATGATGACGTTGACGAGCCAGCCGGACACGGCGTCGAACCAGCCCCGGTAGTAGCCGCTGACCAGGCCGAGGGGCGTACCGACGGCGAAGGCGACCAGGACGGCCAGGGCGCCGCCCACGAGGCTGGTGCGGCCGCCGTACAGCAGCCGGGCCAGCACGTCCCGGCCCACTCCGTCGCCGCCGAGGGGGTGGCTGCCCGACAAGGGCGCGAGGGTGTCCGCCAGGGCGCTGTGGTCGGGGGCGTAGTCGGTGAGCAGGGGCGCGGCGAGGCTCGCGGCGATCACGAGGCCCAGGACGACCAGACAGCCGACGGCGACCGGGTCGCGAAGGGTCCGGCGCAGCAGGCGCTCCCGCCGTGCCGGGGCCGCGGGGGTCTCGGCGGTGGTCATGAGACACGCACCTTCGGGTTGAGCCAGCCGTACGCGATGTCCAGCAGCAGGTTGACGGCGACGACGATGACGACGGTGACCACGACCGTGCCCAGCAGGACGGGCGCGTCACCGCGGACCGCCGCCGAGTTGGCGAGGGAGCCGATGCCCGGCAGACCGAACACCTTCTCCACCACGACGGCACCGCCGATCAGACCGATGAACTGAAGGGCGAGCACGGTCAGGGCGGGCGGGGCCGCGTTGCGCAGCGCGTGCTGGAACACCACGCTGCGCGTGCTGAGGCCCCTGCTGCGCAGGGTGCGCACGAAGTCGGCGCGCAGGACGTCCACGAGCGCGCCGCGCACCTGCATCGCGGTGGCCGCGGTCGCGGCGACCGCCAGGGACAGGGCGGGCAGCGTGATCGAGCGGAGCCAGCCCCCCGGCGAGGTGCCGAGGGCGACATAGCCGGTGGCGGGCAGCCACCCGAGCTGGACGGCCAGGGCGACCGCGAGGATCAGGGCGATCAGGAAGCTGGGCACCGCGGTGCCCAGCACCGCGGCGAGCTGGACCAGCCGGTCCACCCAGCCGCCGCGCAGGGCGGCCGCGGTGCCCAGCAGCACGCTGAGCACCGCCGCCACGAACAGGCCGGCGAGCACGATGGAGAGGGTGACCGGCAGGGTGTCCGTCAGGGACTGGTTCACCGAGTCGCCGGTGAACCAGGAACTGCCCAGATTGCCCTGCACGGCCTGCTCGGCCCAGTGCCAGTACCGCTCCACCAGGGGCTGGTCCAGGCCGAGTTCGTGTTGCTTGGTGGCCACCGCGGACCGGGAGGCCGTCTCGCCCAGGATGTTGCGGGCGACGTCGGTGCCCGTGAGGCTGAGCAGCAGGAACGTCGCGGTGGCCACGACGACCACCAGGACGGCACCGGCGGCGATGCGCCGGAGCAGGAAGACAAGCACGGTTCGTTCCTCCTTCCGTGCGTCGGAACGCGACCGCGGCTACTTCGCCGCCGGCTCGTAGTTGTAGATCGGCGGGTACTGGGATCCCGGCTGGGGCGTCACCTTGACGTCCTTGGCGGTCGCGTAGGCGTTGGCGAGGACGTCCCAGGGGGCGTTCCAGGCCTGGTCGACGACGTAGGAGTTGAGCTGCGTCATCAGCGAGGTCCGTTCGGCGCCGGTCGCCTGCCCGATGCGGTCGATGAGGTCGTCGGCCTTCGGGTCGTCGTACTTGAAGGGGTTCCAGGTCGACTTCTTCGTCAGCTGGAGCTGGATCTTGTCCCAGGAGGTCGGCGCGCCGAGCTTGAAGTAGGACATGGCGTACTTGCCGGAGAGCATGGCGCTGAAGATCTGGTCGCTGGGGAGGGTGTCCAGCTTGACCTTGATGCCGATGTCCTTGAGGGACTGGGTGAGCGCCGCCTGCTCCTGCGGGAAGATCGAGGACATGTCGGGGACGGTGACGGAGAAGCCGTTCGGGTAGCCGGCCTCGGCGAGCAGCTTCTTGGCCTTGGCGGGGTCGTAGCTGTACGTGTCGTCGAGGGCGGCCTGGTAGCCGTCCTCGCCCTTGGCGAACACCTGCGTGGTGGGCGTGCCGAGCCCGGTCTTGGCCGACTTGATGATGGCCTGCTTGTCGAAGGCGTAGTTGAGCGCCTGCCGGACCTTCACCTTGCCGAGGGCGGGCACCTTCTTGCCGGCGCGGTCCCAGATGTACAGGCCCTCGACGTCGCCGGGCTGGTAGGTGACGACGCTGAGACCACGGCCCTTGACGGTCGCCACCCGGCTGAGGCTGAGGGTGGCCCCGTCGAGCTGGCCGGACAGCAGTGCGTTGGTGCGGGCGGCGGGGTCGGACAGGTACTTGATGACGATCTTGTCGTACGGGAAGGCCTTGGTGTTCCAGTAGTCCGTGTTGCGGACGTAGGTGTACGTCTGGCCGGCGGTGGTGGTCGCCTTGTCCAGCTTGTACGGCCCGGAGCCCACGGGGGTCTTGGGGTTGTCCAGCGTCTTGGGGCTCGCGATCATGCCGGGGACCTGGCCGAGCGCGGGCAGCAGGGCCGCGGTGGGGTGGCTCAGCCTGACGGCGACCGTGTGGGTGTCGACGACGTCGACGCCAGTGATGTCCTGGATCTCGCCCGCGGCGCTCGCGGTGCCGCTCTTGGTGTGCAGCAAGTTCCTGCGTACGGCGTCCGCGTCCAGGGCGGTGCCGTCGGTGAACTTGATCCCCTCGCGAAGCTTCAGGGTCAGGGTGGTCTGGGCCTTGTCGTACGACCACGAGGTGGCCAGGTTGGGGGTGGGCTCCCCCGCGGTGTTCAGCCGGATCAGGGTGTCGTAGACCGGCTGGTAGTACTGGGCCTCGGGCCCCATGCTGGCCTGGGCCAGGTCCCAGGGCGTGGCTGTGACGGACTCGGCGAGGGTGAGGGTCTTGTCCCCGCCCGCCGCCTGGGAGCCGCCGCCACAGGCCGCGACTGTCGCTGTCAGAAGTCCGGCACCGACGAGGGCCGCTGTCTTGCGCATGTTCTCTCCACGTGTCTCATTGTCCTCGGCTCCTGCTGATCCCCCGGGTCGTCCCGCTGATGGCCGTGCGCGGCCCGCGTAACTCGTCCACGGCTAAGCCCGTCCCACGGCCCACTCGCCGCACAGGCGCACGCTCTCCTCCGGCGTCGGCCGGGCTCCCCTGTCGACCTCGATGACCAGCCAGCCGTCGAAGTCGTCGGGCAGGGCCGCGACGAACCCGTCGATGTCGGCGTTTCCGTGGCCCGGCTCCGACCACAGTCCCGCCAGCACCGTCTTGCGGTAGTCCCAGCCCGCGTCCCTGGCCTCGGCGGCGAGCCCGAGGTCGAGGTCCTTGATGTGGACGCTCGCCACCCGGTCCGCGTAGTCGCGCACGAGCTGGGCGGGGTCCGCGCCCGCCCAGGCCAGGTGGCCCATGTCCGGCCCGAAACCGAGGAGGGAGGCGTCGACGGTGTCCAGGATGAAACGGGTCTCCAGCTCGGTCTCGGCCCACGTGCCCACGTGCGGGTGGAAGGCCGGGGTGATGCCCTCGGCGCGGATGATCCCGGCGATCTCGGCGAGCAGATCGCGTACGCGCTCCAGCCGCCCCTGTTCGGCCCGGTGGCCGACCGCGGGCCGGGCCACTCGTTCGGCGTCCTTGGCCATCCCCATGGCGAGGAAGACGGTGGGCACGCCGAGCTCCGCGTGCTGGGCGGCGACGCGCGCCGCGGTGTCCCGGAACGTCTGCCGCTCGGTGGCGTCCTCGGTGAGCCGGACGGGGATGTAGCCGGGTGCGGGGCTGATGCCGTACGCGGCCAGCCGCTCGGCGTAGTCCTTCGGGGCCAGGTCGGCGGGGACGGCGCTGTGCAGGGCCGTGATGCCCGCGTCCCTGATGGCCGCCAGCTGTGTGTCGAGCGGCGGGGCGAGGCCGGGGTCGATCCAGCCGTCGGCGCTCGCGACCCATTGCAGGGGGTTGATGGCGAGGCGGTCCTGCCTGATCTTCATGGTGCGGGGTCCTCTCACTGGGCGAGGCGTGGTGCGGGGCGGTCGCAGGTGCTCGCCAGAGTGACGAATCGATTCTCCTGCTGGGAGGTCTGGAAGCTCGCCAGAACCTCCAGGACGTGGAAGGCGAAGTCCGCGGTGGCGCGGTGGGGGGCGCCGCCGATGGCCTCGGCGAGGTCCCGCACGCCCAGTCCCCGGCGGTGCTGCTCGGGGGTGCCCACGGCGCCGAAGAGTTCCGTGACCGGGGTGAGCACGCTCCAGTCGGCGTCGTCGTGGCGCTTCAGGCGCACGTCGCCGTCGAAGAAGTTGGGGTTGGGCAGGGCGAGGGTGCCCTCCGTGCCGTAGATCTCGATGCGCGGCAGTTCGGTGTCCCAGACGTCGAAGCTCATCAGGGTCGTGCCGATGACGCCGTTGGCGAAGGTCAGGGTCGCCGAGGCGTGGGTGGGGACCTCGACGGTGACCTCGTCCACGACACGTTCGGGGCTGCTGACGGTGCGGGTCGGGGCGCCGACGCGGGTGGCGGCGGCGACCTGGGCGACCGGGCCGAGGCAGTTGACGAGGGCGGCCAGGTAGTAGGGGCCCATGTCGAGGACCGGGCCGCCACCGGGACCGTAGAAGGCGCGCGGATCGGGGTGCCAGGTCTCGGCGCGGCTGGACCGCACGAAGGCCGTGGCTCCGACGGGTTCGCCGATCAGGCCGGCGTCGATCGCGTGCCGGGCGGTCTGCACGGCGCTGCCGAGGAAGGTGTCAGGGGCCGACCCCAGCAGCGCCGTGGTGCCCGCGGCGGCGGCGAGGACCTCACGGGCCTCCTCGACCGTGGCCGCGAGCGGCTTTTCGACGTAGGTGTGCTTGCCCGCCTCCAGCGCCGCGATGACCGTCTTGGCGTGGAACTGCGGCGGCGTGATGTTGACGACGATGTCGACGGAGTCGTCGTCGAGGAGTGCATCGCCGTCACCCCAGGCCGCGATGCCGTACTCGTCCGCGGCCCGCCGGGCACGGGCCGCGTCCACGTCGGCCACACGGACCACGTCGAGCTCCGGGAAGGTGCGCAGGCCCTCGATGTAGCGGCCGAAGATGTTGCCGGCGCCCAGGATCCCGATGCGGTGCCGCGCGTGTTGCCGTTCCATGAATCTCCTGAAGTGGGTGATGGACTGACGGACCGTCAGGCGACGATCAGGGGCCGGAGCGTGCGATGCGCGATCTCCAGGCCGGTCTTGACCCTCTCCTCCGTGCCGCCCCAGACGGGGTCCTCGTGCTCGACGGAGAGAGTGCCGGTGAAACCGTGCTCGTACAGGGCGTCCACGACGGCCGCCCAGTCGACCTGACCGCGTCCGGGGACGCGATATCGCCACCAGCCGGTGTCCCAGGGGTCCTCGCGCCGCACCGCCTTGCCGAAGAAGCCGTAGCGGTCGGCCGCGCCGGGCAGGATCTGAAGGTCCTTGGCCTGGGCATGGACGATGCGGTCGGCGTACGGGGCGATGGTCTTGACCGGGTCGACGCCGATCCACGTCAGGTGTGAGGGGTCCCAGTTGAGGTACAGGCCGAGAGCGGACATCCAGTCCCAGAGCTCCGGGGAGTAGGCGAGGTTGCCCGGGTAGCCGTCGGGGTGCCAGCCCTCCATCACGCAGTTCTCGATGATGATCCGTACGCCCCTGTCGGCCGCGTAGGTCACGAGCCCGGGAAAGACCTTCTCCGCCTCCTCCAGGCTGTACGCCACCGGCCGGGTCCAGTCCCGGCCCACGAACGTGCCCACGTACGGCACCTGGAGCGCGGCCGCCGCGTCGATGACCGCCCTCAGGTGGTCGTGGATCTCCGCCCTGCGTTCCGGGTCGGGGTGGAGGTTGTTCTCGTAGTACGCCAGAGCGGAGATCTCCAGGCCGTGGCGGGCCATGAGGGCGTTCGTCTCCTCGGCGGCGCGGGCGTCGAAGCGGGCCACCGGCAGGTGCGAGGCCTCGAAGTCACGTCCTCCGACGGCGGGCCAGGCGGCGACCTCCAGCGCCTCGTACCCGGCGTCGCCGGCCCAGGCGGCGATCTCGGCGAGGGAGAGGGCGGGCAGACAGGCGGTGAGCATGCCGAGTTTCATGCGCTGGTCTCCAGAACTGCGGATACGGAACGGACGTCGGTCCAGGCGTGCGAGGCCGCGGACCGCAGGACGGCCTCGACGACGTGGGCGGAGCGGAGCCCGTCCGCCCCGGTGGGCAGGCCTTCGGGCTTCTCCCCGCGGACAGCCGCGTACGCGTCCGTGACGAAGGCGGCGAAGCAGTCGGCGTAGCCCTGGGCGTGGCCGGCGGGAAGGCGGGAGAGGCGGCGCTGCTCGGCCGAGCCGTGGTTCGGGTCGCGGAAGAGCACCCGCGCCCCGTCGGCCGCGCCGAGCCAGACGGTCTCGGGGCTCTCCTGGTCGAAGACGGCACTGCCCGAGGAACCGTCCAGCTCGAACCACAGCCGGTTCTTGCGCCCTGCGGACACCTGGGAGACCGTCAGCGTGCCGAGGACACCCTCGTCGGTGCGCAGGAGCACGGCGGCCACGTCCTCGGTGCGCACCCGGGCACGGGGTCCGGTGGAGGCGGTCGCGAAACTGGTGCCGGTACCCGTGGGCCGGGTCGCCACCGTCGTGCCGAGTCGCGCGCTCACCTCGCCGAAGCGGACTCCGGCGACCCACTCGACCAGATCGCACCAGTGCGAGCCGATGTCCGCGAACGCCCGCGACGGTCCGCCGTCGGCCGGGTCGACCCGCCAGGACATCGCGTTCTCCGACAGCATCCAGTCCTGGAGATAGCTGCCGTGGATCAGCTGCCAGGCTCCGAACTCGCCGCGCAGCCTGCGGTCGCGGATCTCCCGCACGAGCGGGTGGTACCGGTAGACGAAGGGAACGGCCAGCAGCAGCCCGGACTCCTCCGCGAGCCGGGTCAGTCGCTCCGCGTCGGCGGCCGAGGTGGCCAGGGGCTTCTCGCAGATCACGTGCTTGCCGGCGGCCAGCGCCGCTTCGGCCTGCCGTACGTGCACATTGTTCGGCGTACAGATGTGGACGACCGAGACGCTGTCGTCGGCGAGCACGGAGGCGAGGTCGGGGTACCGGGCCGGCACCTGCCAGGCCTCGGCGGCCGCGGCGCTGCGCGCGGGGTCGGAGGCCACCACACCGGCCAGTTCGCCGCCCGCGGCGCGGATCGCGGCGGCGTGCACGGCGCCGATCATTCCGGCCCCGACCACCACCGCCCGGATCGAACCACTCACCGCTGCACCTCCGTTGTCCGGCATTCGTCCACGGTCTGAACGCCGCGTTGCGCATCACCATCGTTTAGTTCGCACATCGCACACAAGAGGGGTCATTTAATTTTTTTCAAGGCCTAAATTCGGTTGAATCTCGGCAGTCATGTCCTCAAAGATCCTCTGTGACCTGGAGGATCGTGAACCTATTGACGGGCGCAAAGGTGCGCCATTAAGTTCAATGGAATGCATAAAGACGATGGTTACGGCACGGAGGCAAGCAGTTCTCCCTCGGTACCCCTGGCGCTGCGCCGGGTCCTGGATCTCGTGGTCTCGGGAGCGGCGACCAACCGGGCGGAGATCGCCCGCCGCAGCGGTCTGGCCCGCTCGACCGTGGGTCAGCAGGTCGACCAACTCGTCGACACGGGCATCCTGGAGGAGGTCGAGTCCAGGAGGTCGGTACGCGGCCGCCCTCCGCGCGTGCTCACGATCAGCCCTCGGGCCGGTACCGTGATCGTCGCCGACGTGGACACCTCGACCACCCGGATCGCCATCGCCGACCTGACCCGCCAGGTGATCGTCCAGGAGAGCGTGGACGTCCGGATCGGCGCGGGCCCGGAGACCGTGCTCGCCACGGTGACCGAACGACTGCGGGAACTCCTGGAACGGCACGACTGCGACCCCGGCCGGGTACGCCAGATCGCGATCGGCCTGCCCGGCCCGGTCGACTTCCAGCAGGGCTGCGCCGTACAACCCACCGGCATGCCCGGCTGGGACGGCTTTCCGGTGGCCGAGCACATGCGGGAGCGCTTCCACGCACCCGTCATCGTGGACAACGACGTCAACCTCATGGCTCTCGGCGAGGCGGAGCGGGGCGCGATGGAGACCCCGCTGCTCTGCATCAAGATCGCGAGCGGCATCGGCTCAGGTCTGGTCACCGAGAACGGCGACCTCTACCGGGGGGCCGACGGCGCGGCCGGCGACATCGGACACATCCGGGCGGTGGGCGGCGGCACCGCGCTGTGCGCCTGCGGCAACGTCGGCTGCGTGGGCGCCCTGGCCTCCCACAAGGCGGTGCTGCGCGGCCTCGGCATCCCCGAGTCGACCGACGACGACGCCCTCTTCGGCACCCGGGAGCTCGCCCGGCGCATCGCCGACAGCGACCCCACCGCCCTGCACGCCGTGCGCCAGGCCGCCACCGAGATCGGCGAGGTCGTGGCCATGCTCGTCCACATGTTCAACCCCCGCACGGTGGTGCTCGCCGGACCGCTCAGCGAACTCCGCGACGACCTGGTCTCGGCCGTACGGGCCGCCGTGTACCAGCGGGCCCTCCCCCTGGCCACCCGCAAACTGACCATCACCGCCAGCCGGTTGAGAGGCAGCGCCGGCCTGCATGGCGGCATCGCCCTCGCCGCCCAGGAGGTGTTCAGTCCGGCAGGACTGGCCCGACTGCTGGCCGAGGGGCGGTGAGGCGACGGCGAGTCGCCTGTCGCCTGTCGCCTGTCGCCTGTCGCCTGGGGTGGGCTCGCCGTCGGACGGCAGGGCGATGGCGTGAGCACGGAGGCATCCCGGATGCGAGAAGAGCGAGCGACCGACGGGACGACGGCTGGCCCACCCTCACAGAGAGGATGGGCCAGCCGTCGTGCTCACTGGTTCGACGCCGAGCACCGGTCCTGGGCAGCGGCTGAGGCGGCGGGGCCGTAGGTCAGAAGTCCTTGCGGGCCATGTTCGCGCGGGTGGCGGAGCCGACCATCCTGGTGAGGTTGAGCCAGGTCGGCTGGACCGTGTAGCGGGCGTTGGCGGCCATGAGGCGGTCGAACGGCGCCTTCTTGTTGTAGAGGAAGTGGGTCATCGACACGAACTGGTCGTAGAGGACCGCCTTGTACACGTTGGCGTAGCCGAGCAGGTTGCCGAAGTTGCCGTGCCCGGAGACGACTTCGCCGTCGCGGTCGGCGCCGCCCCAGACCAGGTAGGGGTTGGTGAAGAGCAGTGCCGGGATGGTGTTGACGGCGATGGCTCCGTAGCGCAGGTCGTCGATCGCGGTGTCCAGGGCCGCCTGGTGGGCCTTCTTGGTGTCCTCGTCGATGACGATCATGCAGGCGAGCGAACCGAGCAGGCCGTCGTTGCAGTACGCGACCGCCTGGGCGAGGAACTCGTCCGCGTCCGCGGGCACGTCCAGCGGGATCTCGGCGATCACCTGGCAGAAGGCCTCGTTCGCCGCGGCGAAGCCGTCCGGCTCGGCGCCGGTGATGAACAGCCCCTCGCTGGCCGCCTGCCTGCCGTTCTCGGGCACGAGCACCTCGGCCTGCGGGTAGTGGGCGGCGAAGTGTTCCTTGGCGACGCTGCTGCCGGGGTAGTAGCTGCTGATGGCGGGGGTCTCCTCGGTGAACGCCTTGCGGACGGCATCGAGGAACTGCTCGCGCTGCGGCCAGTGCCTGGAGGTGACCAGGGTCTGGGCGCGTCCGCACACGGCCCCTCCGTTGATCTTCGCGAGGGAGACGTACTGCTGCGCCTGGTGGGCGATCTCCTTGTCGGTCCAGGGCCGGTCGCCCGGTACGACGATGCAGGGGTTGTTCCCACCGCACTCGGCGACGACGGGAGTGTCGGTGCCGGCCATGATCGCCTGGGCGGTTGCTGCACTGCCGGTGAAGTAGATCGCGGTGAGCCCGGGCAACTGCGTGAGCTCAGTGCCCTGGTCGGCGTCGCAGTAGGCCAGGGCTCCGATCTCGACGAGCGGTGCGAAGACCTTCTGCCAGACGGCGTCGCTGCCGGCGTTGAGCGGATGGGGCTTGTGGATGACCGTCTTGTTGTCCCAGAACAGCGCCTTGATCGACTCGGTCGAGGCACTGTAGTTCCCCGCGCCCAGCACGGCGACGACTCCGGGAGCCCCTGCCAGGGGATCCACCTGGTGTGGCTCTCCCTTGACCCGCAGGTGCCCTCTTTGCCGACCGGCGGTCATCCCGTCCTTGCGGGTCTGGGGGTAGACCTCGATGTCGTAGGTTCCGTCGCCGATCGCGGTGACCTGCTTGGCGGTCAGGGGCTTGCCGCGCAGGATCGACTGGTACAGGTCGACCGTGGCCGCGATGGTGCCGCCGATCAGACCCACGGTCGAGTTCAGGTTCAGGCCGACGGAGAACACCTGCTGCTCGACCAGCCCGTCCTTCATCGTCCCGTCGGCCTCGGCGAGTTCTTCGGCGTACTGCGCCATGTTGCGCTGGACCTGCTCCAGCAGCTGCAGCCGCTGCTTCAGCGAAGTGGCGGCCCAGACGTCGGGCTTGAGGGTCTCGAGGGCCTTGGACGCGTGCATGGTGTTCTCCTTGTCAGGGGTGGGGCGTGCTGTGGTGCCGGGGAGGTGTTGTGCTGGGGGGTGTCAGAGGACGACGGGGGCTTCGCCGCTGCGGATCTCGTCGGGGATGCCGTTGCGGAAGAGGAGGGCGCTGAGCAGGGCGCCTCCGGCGAAGATGCCGGCTGCGACGGCGTAGGCGACGGAGTAGCCGTGCAGGGCGGCGTCCTGGAGTGCTGTGGCGCTGGTGCCGTGGGCGGCGAGGTAGGTGCCGGTGGCGGAGGCGCTGAGGGTGCTCAGCAGGGCGATGCCGACCGATCCGCCGACCTGCTGGGTGGTGTTGACCAGGGCGCCGGCGACGCCGTGGTCGCTTTCCTGGACGCCGCTGGTGCCCAGGTTGGTGGCGGTGGGGAAGATGATGCCGACGCCGGCGCCGAGCAGGACCAGGGCCGGCAGGATGCTCTGGGTGTAGCTGCTGGTGGCGTCGAGCTGGGTGAGCCAGAGCAGGTTGACGGCGGCCAGCAGCATGCCGGCCGGGATGCTGACGCGGGGGCCGATGAAGCGGGGGAAGACGCTCAGCGCGAGGACGGAGCCGGCGAGTGTGCCGCCGATCAGCGGCAGGAAGGCCAGTCCGGTCTCGACGGGGCTGTACTTGAGGGTGACCTGGAGGTAGTAGGTCAGGAACAGGAACGCCGAGAACACTCCGGTGTTGACCAGCAGCAGGGCGAGCAGCGAGGCGGAGCGGTTGCGGTCGGCGAAGATCCGCAGCGGCATCAGGGGTGCCTTGGCCCGTGCCTGCCAGAGGAGGAACGCGGTCAGCAGGACGGCGCTCGCGGTGAGGCTGGACCAGGTGGAGGTGCCGGACCAGCCGTTGACCTCGGCGCGGCTGAACCCGAACACGAGGGCGAACAGGCCGCCGGTGACCAGTACCGTGCCCAGCACGTCGATGCGGGCCCGGGTGGTGGGCCGGTCGGCCCTGACGGTCAGCAGGGTGCCGACGACCGCGACGGCCGACAGGACGAGGTTGACGTACATCGTCCAGCGCCAGTTCAGGTGTTCGGTCAGCAGGCCGCCCAGCAGCAGGCCCACGGCGGCTCCGAGGCCGGCGACGGTGCCGAAGACGCTGAAGGCGCGGGCGCGTTCGTTGGCCCGGGTGAAGGTGGCCTGGACGGTGCCCAGGGCGGCCGGTGCCAGCAGTGCGCCGCCGACACCCTGGAGCGCGCGGGCGGCGGCCAGGACGCCGAAGCTGCCGGCCGCTCCGCCGAGGGCGGAGCCGATCCCGAACACGGCGAGGCCGATCAGCAGGGTCCGGCGCCGCCCCAGCGTGTCGGCGATGCGGCCACCGATCAGCAGCAGGCTGCCGAAGGTCAACGCGTAGGCGGTGATGGCCCATTGGCGCGAGGCATCGGAGAAGCCGAGCGCCCGCTGGGCCTCGGGCAGCGCGACGTTCACCACGGTGGCGTCGAGCGCGATGATCAGCTGCGCCAGTGACATGACCGCCAGGACCCACCAGCGACGCCGGTCGGGTACGGACTGCGTGCTCGCCGCGGACGACGCGGACTTCCCCGAAGAGGCGCCGCTCGGCGCCGTTCCAGCTTGCGCGTCCATAGCAGGATCCAATCAATGAGTTGCTCAATGAGTTGCTCGAATATAAGCATGAGTGATTCAATGAAGTCAAGAAACTGCTTGGATACGGACTGGAGGACCCGCGATGCGACCAGAGGCTGATCAAGAAGCCGAGCAAGTGAGGCTGCTGCGGCTGGTGGTCTCCGCCTCGGACCTGGTCCGACGGCAGACCGAACTGGCACTCAGGCAGACCGAGCTCACCGAGCCCATGATCACGATGCTGTGGGTTCTCCAGCCGAGCAGCGACATGTCGATGCGCGAGCTGGCGGCCAAGCTGAACTACGACCCCTCGAACGTCTCCCTGCTCGCCGACCGGCTCGTCGCGATGGGCCTGGTGCAACGCCTTCCCCACCCCACCGACGGCCGCCGGCGCGTGCTGCGGCTCACCGAGCGCGGGGACACGCTGTACCACGAGATCCTCGCCCAGCTCTTCGAACGCTCACCGATCTTCAAGCTCTCCACGGAAGAGCAGCAGCAGCTCAGAGATCTGCTGGTCAAGATCCGGTCCTTCGAGTCGGCCGCCGACGACCACATCAGGCGCGTTCTCGACAGCTGAGTTCGCCGCCGCGACTCCTCTCCATCGGGGACCTGAACGCCAGGGGCCGGCTCACCCTGGGCACCGGCATCGCCGGCGAGCCCGGGGGCCGGGCCCACCACACGCCGGCTGAGGGCCGGTCGCGTCCGGCGGTCTCGTCGGTCTCCGACTCGATCGGGTGGGCCCCAGCCTCGGCCCTCGCGGCCTGCTCACGCCGGGGCCTGTGCCGGGGCCTGTGCCGGGCACATGACGGGGGGCGCGATCCGTGGCGTTCGCGAAACCCCTGCGTTACCGATCGGCGGGCATACTGGCCGCCATGAGCGCCGCCGATGACAGCCGCAGCTCCTTTGGCCGGGTCAACGGGTATGTACCGGAACAGATCGAACTCGTTCAGTACGAACGGGACGACGCCTGGGTGATCGTCGCCCACGGCGTCTTCGACATGGACTCCATCACCCCGTTCGCCGAAGCCCTGCAGACCGCGGCGTCCCAGCACACCAAGGTGATCGTGGACGCCTCCGGCATCACCTTCGCGGACTCCACGTTCCTGAACCTGCTACTGCGCATCAACCAGGAGACAGACCTGCGCATCGCGGCGCCGGCCCCGCAGTTGCGCCGCGTCCTGGAGATGACCGGAGCCGACAGCGTCCTCACCCTGCGACCGTCGATCGACGACGCCACCACCTGACACCGCCATGACGCGATGCCGGTTCAGCCGGCGGCTTCGGCGTGAACCGCCCCCGCACTCGGACGCGGCCCCGCACCGCGCACGAGGGCGAAGTGGTGGTACGAGCGCGGGGACTGCGGAAATCGTTCGGACCGGTGACCGTCCTGGACGGGGTGGACCTCGATGTGCACCGCGGGGAGGTGGTGGCCGTCATCGGCCCCTCGGGCTCGGGCAAGACCACCCTCGTCCGCACGCTCAACCACCTGGAACGACTCGACCAGGGCAGTGTGGAGATCGACGGCCGGCTCATGGGCGGCAAGGACCGTGAACTCGCCGCCCAGCGCCGTCACCGTCTTCCACGCGTGCTGCTCTTCGACGAACCGACCTAGGCGGCGCTTCGCCCGCGAGGTCGCGGACCGGCTGGTCTTCATGCACCACGGCCGCATCCTGGTCCAGGGCCCGCCCGAGACGGTCTTCGACCACTCCGGCGAATCGCGCCTGGAACGGTTCTTCGCCGCGATCGGCCCGGGAGCCTGCCGGTGATCTCCCGCAACCGCCCTTCACCCAACTGTCAGTGGCGGTGCCGGGCTGCCATCCACTGCCAGACGTGAGTCCCGTTGATGCTGGGGTCGTTGCGAGCCACGTAGATCCACGACCAGTGGCCGTTGAACTGGTAGCCGTTCCAGACGACGTTGTCGTAGAGCGTCATCAGCGAACGGGGAATCACGTCATACGCGTGCACGGTGTTGGCCTGCGGGTCCACCGTGGTGTCGTCGCCGGAGGTGACGAGCCAGGTGGGGGTACTGATCCGGGCCAGGTCGCTGTCGGGGATCAGGGCTGCACCGCCAGGCGGGAACGACCCGACGACGCCGCAGATCGGAACCGATGCGGCGAACAGAGCGGGATAGACGGTGGTCATCTTCAGACTCATGTAACCGCCGTTGCTGCAGCCCGCGACGTAGATCCGGTTGCGGTCGACGTGGTTGCGGCGCGTGACATCGCTGATGATCTCGTGGATGAGGGGGGCGAAGCGGGGGCCGTCCTCCATCCAGTACGAGGTGCTCTGCGGGGCGACCACGTAGGCGCCGTCGAAGATGCGCTGTGCCTCGGGGGTGGCGAAGCCCAGGGCACCGCGGTTGGCGCGCAGCGTGGTCTCGTTGTCGTAGTAGTTGTTGGGCAGTGAGGCGCCCTCACCTCCGCCGTGCAGCCACAGGATCAACGGACGCTTCTTGTGCCGGGAAGCGTGGGAGGCGGTGGGCGAGTACAGGCGGTACTTCATTCCCGAGCCGGAGATGTGCGAGCTGAAAGCATCCACCTCGGGGTCCGACACTCGCGGGTCCTGCGCGAAGCTGTCGATGGTGATCGTCCGGCCGTTGCGTAACGGGATCGGGGCATGCTGGGTGAGGGTGTAGGCGAGGTCGAGCATCACGTTGCGGCCCGCGCGTGCGAGGTAGCCGAGCGTGCCGCCCCCGGACTGCCCCTCGCCATGGCTCAGTTCGAGCACGATGTCGCCACGGTGGTCGAGCCGGACCGCGGTCACCGTACGGTCGAGGTCGTACTCGCCGAAGATGATGTCGTCCGGGGCGACGGGAAACGGGCTGACGGCCTTGGCGTGCACGCTGAAGGTGTCGGTGGTCAGGCCGGCCGGGTCGATCGGGCCGAGCCGGGAGGTCCTGAGAATGATCGACGTGACCTGTTCTCCGCCGTCGAGCACCTGGGCGTTCAGGGTGAATCTCACGCTGGTGGTGGCACGGTCGTCCGCGTGCGCGGCAACGCCGGGCAGGGACAGGCCGGCAGCGGTCGCTCCGGCGGTCAGTACGGTACGACGGCTGATGTGCGGTGCCATGCGGACTCCTTGTTGGGGGTTCGGAGGCTTCACCACGACCGGTTCGCGCCCAACTCGGCGGCTCGCTACCGAGAAGCGCAAACGGTCGACCCCGTCTGCCGAGGCTCACACGACCAGACCTCTCTTGACGGCAATAGTCAATAGTCAGACGCGACTGACGCAGCCACACCTGTCGCAGGATCAGGCGGGCAGGACGCGGCGGACGGCCGACGCATCGGTGTCGGGCCTTCAGCCGGACAGTTGTGAACGAACGCCAGATCGAGGTACGCGGCGATTTCGTTCAACCGTGCACCAGCGCCTCGACATTGCGCTTGCCCCATGCCTGACCTTGCAATATCTTAGAAATGCCGATCTTTCATGCTTCGCAAAACTGTTCGCCCCCACAGATGCGCAGCGACAAGGATCCCGGTCTCAGGTGTTGAGCGCCCATCAGGAATGGGTCGCAGCGGCGGAGAGGGGCGTCGGAAATGAAAATGAGCCTGGCGGAGCTGCGCGCACTCGCCACACAGGCAGGGTTCACCGGCAGCGATATCAAGATCGCCGCGGCCGTCGCCATGGCAGAGTCGAAGGGCAACCCGGTCGTCATCGGGGACAAGGATCTGGTCGACGACAAGTGGGGGCCGTCCATTGGTTTGTTCCAGATTCGCTCGCTCAAGCACCCGGGGCAGTTCTCCCCACCGGACACACTCAGGGTCGAGGCAAAACTCAAAGATCCGCTCTACAACGCCACGACGGCAAAGGCCATCAAGGACGCACACGACTGGAACCAGTGGTCCACGTTCACCAACGGGGCCTACAAGCAGTACATGGATGGCGACCATGCCAAGTTCGAGCCGTTCCCGGGTGCGTCGTTCTTTCACACCGGCCGGAAGTCGCCGATCATCGCCGCAATGCACCACCGACTCGTCGCCAAAGGCTGCGACCGGTACCAGTCCCACGCCAACGCCGACGTATGGGGCCCAGGCGACGTGAAGTCATACGCCGCCTGGCAACAGAAGCTCGGCTTCGAAGGGGCCGCCGCCAACGGCATACCCGGCAGAACCAGTTGGGACAAACTAAAGGTCCCCAACGTCTGATCAAACCCCCCGTGCTCTTCCCTACGGCGACGAGAGAATTCGTCCCCGGCCGCAGGTCGAACCGCCGGCGACACATAACAGTGGTGAGTGGAAGGACTGCGTCATGCCCGAGAAGAACTTCGACCACGAGGACGTGAAGGCGGCCCGCGAAAGGACCGACACCGCCGACGGACCCGGCACCGACAACCTCGATGACCTTCCGCCAAGCGACTTCGTCGCCTTCGCCGATGACGGGGTCGAGAACGAAACGGAGGCCCTCAAGTGACCGCCACCATCGCTTACGACCGCCCCGTCTCGAACTTCATCGACAAACTCAGCGCGACGGGCCACGTCACCCACAAGGCCTACAGGAAGACGTCAGTCACGCTGCACCACAACGGCGGCCGACTTTCGCACCAGGGTGTACTCGACGTCTGGAAAACGCGTCCCGCTTCAGCGCACTTCGACGTGGACGCAGCCGGTGCCGTCGCTCAGTACGTCAAAGTGAACGAGTACGCCTGGGCCGTCGGAAACACGGTCGGCAACCAGAGATCGATCAGCATCGAAATGGCGAACGAAACGCTCGGGCCCGCCTGGAAGGTCTCCGAGATCACATGGAAGAACGCCGCACGGCTCGCCGGCTGGCTCTTCGCCAAGGTGATCGGCGAACGCCCTGGCGCAGACAACCTCTTCTACCACCACCACTGGTCCTCAACCGCCTGCGCCGGTCCGCACATGGACACGCTCTACGACCAGGTCCTCGCGGCGGCCCAGGAGGCGTACGACCATTTCAAGGGTTCACACCCGGTCCGTGTGTCGAGCACCGAGCCGTTCCCTGGCGCGTCGTTCTTCCACACCGGCCGGAAGTCGCCGATCATCGCCGCAATGCACCACCGACTCGTCGCCAAAGGCTGCGACCGGTACCAGTCCCACGCCAACGCCGACGTATGGGGCCCAGGCGACGTGAAGTCATACGCCGCCTGGCAACAGAAGCTCGGCTTCGAAGGGGCCGCCGCCAACGGCATACCCGGCAGGACCAGTTGGGACAAGCTACAGGTCCCCAACGTGTGAGCGTCGAGGAAATGTGAGAACGGTGGACAGGGCCTCATCCTGCCTGTCTCCAGCGTCATCGTGTGCCGAGATATGGATCGTTCTCGGCACTGCTGCCCGGAGTAGGACCCAGGGCTGTTTCAAAGTCCCAGTGGTAGCGGAAAGTTAAAGGTCACACCGGGCTACACCCTTGGATGTGGTCCGGTAGGCGGGCCGGCCCGGGCGGCCCGCCGATCACGGTGCCTACGGGGCGAGGCGGACGCGCAGCCCCGGCTGGAGGAGGTCGCCGTGGGCGGTGACCATGTCGTCGCACAGGCGCCAGATGTCCTCGACCGGCAGGGCCGCGGCCGTGGCGGGGTCGGTCATCGCCGCGTGTCTGATGTGCCGCGGTTCTTCCTCGATCGCCGCCCGCACCACCAGGTCGTTCGCGCTCAGGTAGGTGCGGTTGAGCGCTGCCAGCTGGGGCGGGAGGGAGCCGACCCGGGTCGGCTGGACGCCCAGGGAGTCCACGAGGCACGGCACTTCGACGACACCGTGCCCGGGCAGGTTGTCGATCAGATGCCGGTTGGGGACGTTGCCGTAGACCGTGCGCGGGGTGCCGGTGACCATGCTGTGGATGATCTGGGGCGCGTACTCCATCGTCCCCTCGACGGCGACCGGTGTTCCTGCGGCCAGCGCTTCGCGGGTCTTCTCGTAGGTGGCGACGTTCTCGTCGACGATCTTGAGGTACTCGCCGATCGGTAGCCGCAGCCGTTCGACTTCGCTGCTGTGGTGCAGGTACCAGGGAACGTACTCGGAGGAGTGCTCGCTGGTCTCCGTCGGGTAGTAGCCGAGCCGGCGGTACATGTCGACCCGGACCCTTCGGCGCAACTGGCTGTCGGAGGCGATGAGTTCGTCAAGCTTCGGGTAGAGGCTCCTGCCCTGGTGCTCGAAGCGCAGTACCCATGCCTGGTGGTTGACGCCCGCGGCGTGGTAACTGATCTCCTCGTAGGGGACCTTGACCAGATCGGCGAGATCGCGCATCGTCCAGTACACCGAATGGCACAGTCCCACGACCCGGGTCAGGCCGGTGGCCTGCGTCAGGTACTGGACGTTCATGGCCATGGGGTTGGTGTAGTTCAACAGCCAGGCCTGCGGGCAGACTTCTGCGATGTCACGCCCCAGTTCCCTCAGGAACGGGAAGGTGCGCAGGGCGCGGAAGATGCCTCCGATGCCGAGGGTGTCGCCGATGGTCTGGCGTACGCCGTAGCGGGCCGGTACCTCGAAGTCGGTCCGGGTGGCCTCGCCCATACCGATCTGCACGATGTTGATGACGAAGTCGGCGTCCGCCAGGGCCTTGCGGCGGTCGGTGTTCGCGGTGACGGTGGGATGGGCGCCGAGGGTGTCCGCGATCTGTATGGCAGCGGCGTACGCGGTGGCCAGACGCTCGCTGTCGATGTCGTGCAACGCGATGTGCGCCGACTTCAGTTCGGGGAACGCGAGGAGGTCGGCGAGCAGTCCCTGGGTGAAGACGACGCTGCCCGCTCCGACGAAAGCGATCTTGGGGGTGGTCATACGGCGGCTTCCTCGGTCTCGGACAGGCGGGCGAGGACTTCGTCCCGCGTGGGCTGTGCGGTGGTACCGCCGTGAGCACGGGTGGACAGGGCTCCGCAGACCGCGGCGAAGCGGAGGGCCTCCGGCAGGGGTGTCTCGTCGAGCAGTGCGGCGATGAATCCGGCGTCGAAGCTGTCCCCGGCACCGACCGCGTCGAGGGGCTGGACCCGGATGCCCCGGGTGGTGAAGAGCCGTTCGCCGTCGTGGCACAGGGCGCCGTCGGCGCCGTTCTTGACCGCGGTGACCGGTCCGCGGCGGGCCAGCCGCGCGGCGGCCTCGGCGGGGTCGTCGGTGTCCAGCCGGGCCAGGCGGCGGGCTTCGGCGGCGTTGGGCAGCAGGAAGTCGGTGTGGGCCAGGACCGCGTCCAGACCTGAGGCCTCCCACCGGCCCGCCGGGTCGTCGTTGGTGTCCAGGGAGGTGCCGGCGCCGTGCCGGCGTGCGGTGCGCAGAAGGTCCGGGAGTGCGACGGCGAGTTGCGGCATCAGGAAGTAGGAGGCCGCGTGCACGTGCCGCGCGGCTTTCAGCAGTGGCGCGGGTACGTCGTCGGCCGTGGTCGCGGTCAGGGTGCCGGGGGCGGTGATGATGGCCCGGTCGTCTCCGCGGGTGAGCACGACCGTCATGGGGGTGGGACGGCCGGGGTCGAGCCGCAGCGCTTCGGTGTCGACGCCGTGGGCGGCGAGCTGGTCGCGCATGTAGCGGCCCGCGTCGTCGTCGCCCACCCGGCCGGCGAAGGCGACGCTCAGCCCGAGGCGGGCGGCCCCGCAGGCGACGATCGCGCCGGATCCTCCGACGGTGAGGGTGCCGGTGGGCACCAGCTGTTCGCGCTGGCCGAAGGCGAGCGGGCCGTCGAGCGGGCCGACGACGACGTCGGGGTTGGCGTCACCAATGACCAGCAGGTCGTATGGGTGCGGCATTGAGGTGTTCCTGCCTGAGGGGTGTGTCGGGGGCGAACGGGGTCAGCCCTTGAGACCGGTGGAGGTGATGGACTGGATGAACGCCTTCTGCGCACCGAGGAAGGCGAGCAGGACCGGCACCACGGTGATGACGTTGCCGGCCATCACGGCGGCCCACTGGGTGTGGTGTTGGCCCTGGAAGGTCGTGAGGCCGAGCTGGAGCGTGTACTGGGTGTCGTGGTTGATGGCGATCAGCGGCCAGGTCAGGTCGTTCCAGGTGCTGAGAAACGTCAGGACCGCCACCGTGCTCAGGGCCGGCCGGGACAGGGGCAGCACGATCCGCCACAGCACGTGGAGGCGTGAGCAGCCGTCGATCCAGGCGGCCTCCTCCAGCTCGCGTGGCAGCGAGAGGAAGAACTGGCGCAGGAGGAACACCGAGAAGGGCGTGACCAGGGACGGCACGATCAGCGCGCCGAGGGTGTCGATGAGGCCGAGCTGCTTCATCACCAGGAACGTGGGGATCATGGTGAGTTGGAACGGGATCGCCATCGTGGCCAGCATCAGGCCGAGCAGCAGCCGGGAGCCGGCGAACCGCATCCGGGCGAACGCGTAGCCGCCGAGGGTACCGAGCACGAGGTTCGCGGTGACCGTGACAAGGCTGACGAGGAAGGAGTTGGCGAACCAGCGAGGGAACATCGCGTTGCCCAGCACGTAGCGATAGCCGCCCAGGTCCAGGTGAGAGGGCCACAGCGCGGGCGGGAAACGGTTGATCTCGGCGTTGCTCATCACCGAGCTGAGCGCCAGCCAGATGAAGGGGACGGCAAAGAGCAAGGCCATCGGCGCGAGCAGCAAGTGCCAGGGGCTGAAGGGCAGTCGCGGCGTGCGCTGTCGTACATCGCGGCTGGGGGCGGCGGAAGCCGCCTGCGCGGCGTCGGGCGGGGCGGAGACTGTGGTCATGCGGAGGCCCCCTGCACGCGGCGGCGGAGGAGCTGGAGGATCAGGCCGATCAGACCCAGGGATACGGCCAGGACGTAGGCCGAGGCGGCCCCGTATCCGGCGGTGGCGTTCTGGAAGGCCTGCTGCCAGATGAAGTAGACGATCACCGTGGTGGAGCCGAGCGGGCCACCCTTGGTGGTGACGTACACGAGGTCGAACGCCTGGAGGGATTCGATGGTCTGCCACAGCAGCAGGAACACCGTGACGGGCCTGAGCGCGGGAAGGGTGACGTGGCGAAGGAGTTGGAGGCGGTCGGCACCGTCCAGCCGGGCCGCCTCGATCAACGAGGCCGGCACGTCCTGGAGCGCCGCGAGGTAGATGACCAGGCAGAAGCCCGTGCCGCTCCACAGGCTGATCGCGACGAGTACGGGAAGTGCCTGGGAGGGGTCGGTGAGGAAGCCCTGGGACGGGATTCCGAGGTGGTGCAGGACGGCGTTGGCGGCACCGAACTCGGGGTCCAGGATGAACGAGAACAGCACGCCCTGCGCGGTCGCGGAGACGACGAACGGGACGAAGTACAGGGTGCGGTAGAGCCCGACGAAGCGGATACGACGGTTGAGGGCGAGCGCGAGGAACAGGCCGAGCACCATGCTGGCAGGCACGTACAGCGCGGTGTACAGCAGGGTGTTGCGCAGCGCCTGGCTGAAGTGCGGGTCCTCGGCGAGGGCACGGTAGTTGTCCAGTCCCACCCAGCGGCTGGGGGTGACGAGGTCATCGGCCTGGAAGGACAGCAGCAGCGACCAGATGATGGGTACGACGCTCAGGCCGATGATGATCAGGACGGCGGGGGAAACGAACGTCCAGGCCAGGGCGGCTTCGCCGGTTCGTCTGCGGCGCAGTGCTCGCCGGTTGTCCGGGGGCCCGGACACGGTGATCGGGGTGGGAAGTCGCGACATGACGGGGCTCCTCAGCGCGGGATGAGCAGTGCGGCGTTGGCGTCGGCGGCGCAGGCGCGCAGTGCCTTGGTGGGGCTGCTCCGTCCCAGCAGCACGGCGACGATGGCCTGGCCGAGAGCCTGCGAGATCTGCGGGTAGGCGGCGTGGACGGGGCGTGCCCTTGCCGTGTCGAGGGCCTTGGTGAACACCCCCAGTCCCTCGGTACCGCTTTCCTTGTGCCGCCAGGCGGGCAGGTCGCGGGTGCGGCGGCTGAGGGGCAGGCTGCCCGCGTCGATGTCCCAGCGCACGTCCTGCGCGGGCTGCATGAGCCAGGTCACGAAGGTTTTGGCGGCTCGTGTGCGGGCGCCGCCGTTGTCGAACACGGTCCAGGTGTCGGGTCCGCTGATGGTCACCGGCCGGCCGGAGAAGCTGGGCAGTGGCACGACGTGATAGTCGATCTTCGCCTGGTGGATGTCGGGCAACTGCCACGGACCGGTGACGACCATGCCCATGCGGCCGGACGCGAAGACCTGGTACATCTGCTCGCTGCCCGGCTTCGGGTCGATGTAGACGCTCTTGTCGCGTGCCAGGGTGGCCACCACCTCAAGGGCGCGGGTCCCGGCGTCGGCGAAGCCGATGTGCCTGCCGTCGTCGGCGACGACATCCCCGCCGAGATCCCAGATCATGGGCCACAGGCGCCAGACGGTGTCCTCGTCGCCGACGCCGGGCCAGCCGGTGCCGAAGCGGCCGCCGCCGCTGTCGGTGAGCGCCTTGGCGGTGGCGGTGAAGTCGTCCCACCGCCAGCCGGTTTCCGGCAGCGGCAGGCCGGCCTGCCGGAAGAGCTTCTTGTTGCAGACCACGGCGAGCGAGTCCAGCAGCGCGGGCGCGGCGCGCACCTGGCCGTTGACGGTCACGGCCGCGCGTGCCGGTTCCCAGTAGGTCCCCCAGGGAGTGGGGGCGTGTCCGACCATGTCGGTGAGGTCGACGACCTGCGGGCCGCGGGCGACGCTGGCGAGGTCGGAACCGAAGATGTAGGCGATGTCCGGGTAGGAGCCGGCGGCGAGGGCGGCCGTCACCTTCTGGAGCATCGAGTCGGCGAGGACTCCCCCGCCCAGCTCGACCCGGATGCGGGGATGGCTGCGCATGAAGGCGGCGACCAGGGATTCCAGGGCCTTCTTGCCGGTGTCGGTCTGACCGTGCCACATCTCGATGGTGACGGTGCCGTCGGCGCTGACGCCGTCGTCGCCCGCCGCGCAGCCGGCGGCCGACAGGCCCGTGGCCGCCGCGGCGGCCCAGGCCGCGCCGGTGCGCAGCACGTCGCGGCGTGCGGGCGGCGCGCTGCGGGTGGCTGCATGCATGGTTCCTCCGGTGTGGAGCGGTGGGACAGGTGTCTCCGCGCGGGATGCGCGTTGGGTGTACGACGCTTGACCCACGGCTGAGGTCGGTCGTCTCGGCGGGGCGGGTGTGCGGCCGGCCGGCGTCCGTCGTGGCGTCGAGGCGGGTGGTGCTCAGCGCTGCGGGCGGTGCTCAGCGCCGCCGATGCTGCAAGCCGGACGGTGGCCGTGGCGCTGCCGCCGGCACCGCGCGCCTCAGGTGAGGCGAGGCGGGTCGGGTGCGGGCCTCGCGGGACCGAGTGGGTCGGTGAGCGCGAGGAGCGCGTCCAGGCGCGGCCGCCGTGTCACGGCGGCTGGGGGGAGTCGCGCAGATGAGGATCATGTCCGGGCCCCAGATCCTGGTGGGCACGACCCCGCCTCGGACTCCGATGGGGTCCTGGCGACTCAGTCCGGGCTTGTGGCGCAGGGCCAGCTACCGGCTGGGCGTACCTCTCCCGCCGAGTGCTTCGACTACGGCGTTGGCGAGGAGTTAAACGACGGCGATAGGTGGCTGTCAAGAGGCGGACGTGCTCGAACCTGCTTGAAACGCCCATGAAATATGCATGATTGAGCACTGGTCGGGCTGTGAGCGTTGGCCTGTGACACCTCACCGAGCCGTCACAGGCCCGCCCTCCAGGACTGTCGGGCAACGTCAACGGCCGCTCGACAGGTCCAGGAAAGGAACGCTCAGCAGGTCTTGCGGACGTACCCGCCGGCACCGGCCGGCGAGACGTCCACGTCGCGCTGGACGATGCTCAGCGTGCCACCCCACCCCCGGCACGCCTTCGACCTGCCGGCGTCGGTGTACTCGATCACGATCACGTTGTTACCGAAGGCACTGGTGTAGTCGCCGCACTCGTCGTACTGGCCGCACTCCTCGGCCACGGCGAAGTCGAGGCCATTGGCCTTGCGATTGCCGGCCAGTTCGGAGGTGTTCTTCTGGCCGATGGCCAGGCCGTCCGCGTGGGCGCGAGCGGACAGCAGCTTGATGAATGCCTGTGCGTTGTTCGCCGTCAAGCGGTTCCCCGAGCGGGTGTAACTGTCGTAGTTGTCGGGCTCGACAGCCTGGAAGCCCTTGCTCCGGCAGCCGTCGATCTGGGCTCCGATCGTGCCGGCGATCCGCTGCCGCTTGGCGTCCGTACTGACGTCGAGGAGGGCCTCGCCCCAGTCCTCGTCGTAGACGACCTTGCCCGCGGAGTCGCGCAGCAACAAGTCCGCGTCCCAGTCGTTCTCGGCTCCCGGCTGCGCCTGAAAGGCGTTGACGTAGCAGATGTTGTACAGGCCCGCCGCCGGGGAGGCCGTGTGGTCACGAGTGACGACCTTGACACCCCTCGGAGGGGTGTAGGCGCCGCCGATCTGGTAGTCGAAGGCCGCATGGGTGGGCGGCGGGGTCACGGTCGCGGCCTGCGTCGAGGGCACTTGGACGAGCAGAGAGCCGATCAGGGCCGCGGCGCCGATGGCAGCGCCGGTGAGTTTGCGGGAGGCGGTGTTCAGGTTGCTCATGCGGTGAGCTCCAGAGGACGCGGGCACGTCCCCGCCTCGGACACGTGGGGCGTCCTGGCGACTCGGGCCGGGCTCGCGGCGCGAGGGCCTGCATACCGGCTGGGCGTACCTCTGCACGCGGAGCGTGGCTCCAGCGTCTGCCGAGGAGTAAAGCGACCACCTGTGAGGATGTCAACGCACCACTGGAGTCCCGGTGTTGCACGGCCAGTCGGCCCCTCGGGAGCGCGCGACAGTTGACGCACCGTCACCGCGTCGAGCAGACGGCGGCGCACCCGGGCCGAATGCATGGCGAGCGACGCGGCCAGGGTGTAGGCCGACGGGACTGCTGGGGGCTCCGGGGGGGTGCCTCTATGTCTTTGGTCAAGCGAGGCGTGGGGTTCGGGGTTCGTAGAAGGTGCCGTCGCGGAGCATCGCGAAGAGCACGTTGATGCG